>NZ_JBZYWI010000008.1:0-37370 GCF_058932755.1 Quadrisphaera sp. DVD1 | reverse complement strand
GCACGACGGCGCCGACCCGTCGTAGCCCACCACCACGGGGCGTCCCTCGTGCGCGTCCATCTCGCCCTCCGGAGACAGGTCCTCCTCGACCGCCTCCAGCGTCCTCCCGTCCGGGCGCGGGCGACAGGGGCTGGCCGCCCCGTTCTCGGCGAGGAACGCTCTCAACCGGTGGCGGCGCGCTCCGCGTCGCTGCGCAGGATGCAGAACTCGTCGCCCTCGGGGTCGGCGAGGACGACCCAGCCGGTCCCGTCGCTCTGGCGCAGGTCGCCGACCGTGCGGGCGCCCAGGGCCAGGAGCCGCTGCAGCTCCTCGTCGCGCGTGCCCTCGGCGGGCACGAGGTCGAGGTGCAGGCGGTTCTTGACCGTCTTGGGCTCGGGGACCTCGATGAACAACAGCCGCTGGGCGCCGTCGGCGGAGGAGGTCATGCACTCCTCGTCCCCCGGCTCGTCCGGCTCGTCGGGATCGCGGACGAAGCCCAGCACCTGCGCCCAGAACACCGACATCGCGCAGGCGTCGCGGCTGTCCACCGTCGTGTGCGAGATCAGCGCCGTCAGGCTCGCCGGTGTGGCCGTGGCGGAGGCCGCTGTCGCCCCTTCCTCAGCCAGCCGGGGACGGCTAGCGTCCAGCCCCTCATGCCCGCGGCCTTCAACCACACCATCATCGCCGCGCGCGACCGCGCCGAGTCCGCGCGGTTCCTGCGCGACCTGCTCGAGCTCGCCGACGCCCCCTCGTGGGGGCTGTTCACCAACCTGTCGATGCCCGACGGCGTCCTGCTGCAGTTCGCCGACCTGCCTGCGGACGTGGTCATCCAGCCGCAGCACTACGCGTTCCTCGTCGACGACGAGCTCTTCGACCGCGCCTACGGGCGGCTGCAGGCGGCCGGTCGCGAGCACTGGGCCGACCCGCAGCGCCAGCGCCCTGGCGAGACGAACACCGAGCACGGCGGGCGCGGCGTGTACTTCCTAGACCCCGCGGGCCACTACCTGGAGCTGACGACCCGGCCGTACGTGTGACCGTTCAGCGCGCCGCGTCGTCACCCCGGTAGGGCGGCGAGCTGTCCGCGACCACGGCCTCGCGCTCCCCGATCGGCCGCTCGGGGCCGATGGTGGAGTCCCGCGCGGTCTGGCGCTCGGCCTCGGCGTTGACCACCGCGCCCGCGACGACGAGCAGCACGGTGATCCACACCCAGAACATGCTGATCGCCACCCCGGCCAGCGAGCCGTACGTCGCCTCGTACGTGCCGAGCGTCTGCACGTAGGCGAACAGCGCGACCGACGTCCCCACCCACAGCGCGGTGGCCACCACGGCTCCCCCGCTGATCCAGCGCCACCGCGCTCGGCGGCGGTCGGGCGCGAGGCGGTAGAGCACCGCGAGGACGGCGGCCATGAGCGCCGCGAGGGCCAGCCAGACCAGCAGGCCGACGACGTCGCGCACGCGGTCCGGCGCCCCGGAGACCGCGGCCGTGACCAGGCGGGTCGCCGCGAGCACCGCCGCGAGCAGCACCGCCCCGCCCAGCACGAGGGCGAGCGCGAGACCGGTGCGCCGCAGCAGTCCCCGCGTCTCGTCCTCGTGGTACGCCAGGCAGAGGGCGTCGACGAGGGAGGACATCGCCGCCGTCGCCGTCCACAGCGCGAGGACCAGCCCCGTGAGCCCGCGCACCGTGAGCACCTGCGTGGACGCGGCGGTGATCGTCGTCAGCTGCCCGGCCACCAGCTCCTCCAGCTGCACCGGGAGCATCCCCGCCCAGCTCGACAGCTGCTCGCGCGCCTCCTCCGGGGTGTTCACGGCCCCGTACACCGAGAGCGCGGTGAGCAGCACCGGGGCGATCGACAGCACGGCGAAGAACGCGATGCCGGCCGAGAGCAGCATGAACCGCTCGGCGAGCAGCCTGGCGGCCGCCCGCTGAAGCACCTGCCCCCAGCCGCGCGCGGGGATGTGGTGCGGGGTGACGGCGCCGCTGCCGGGTGCCTCCGCCATGGCGCCAGTGTGGCTCGCCGCCCCTCGGCGCGCTCAGCGCACCGCCCGCCTGCCGCAGCAGCCGGGAATCGTCGGCGCCGCGGCGCTGCTGAGGGCTGGGACCGCGGCGGTTGCCCGGGGCAACCTGGCCGCCGCGCCGACCATCCCCCCGCAGGCAGGAACCATGAGCACGTCACTCCCGGCCGCCCAGGCCCGTCCCGTCACGCCGGCCGAGCGCTCCCGCGCCCGGCGCGCCGTCGTCGCCTCCTCCATCGGCAACGCCCTGGAGTGGTTCGACATCATCGTGTACTCGTCCTTCGCGCTGGTGATCAGCGCGCAGTTCTTCACGCCCGAGGGCGAGGAGTCCTCGATCACCGGGCTGCTGCTGACGTTCGGGACCTTCGCGCTGTCGTACCTGATCCGCCCCGTGGGGGCGATGGTGCTCGGCTCCTACGGCGACCGGCGGGGGCGCAAGAGCGCGCTGACGCTGACGATCGTGATCATGATGCTCGGCACCCTGCTCATGGCCGTGGCGCCCACGACCGCGGCGGTGGGCGCGCTCGCGCCGCTGGTCATCCTGCTCTCCCGCCTGCTGCAGGGGTTCTCCGCCGGCGGTGAGTTCGGGACGGCGACGGCCTTCCTCATCGAGAGCGCCCCGGACCGCAAGGCGTTCTACGGCAGCTGGCAGGTGGCCACGCAGGGCGCGGCGATCCTGCTCGCCTCGACCTTCGGCTACGTCCTCAACACCGCGCTGAGCGACGACCAGCTCTCCAGCTGGGGGTGGCGGGTGCCCTTCTTCTTCGGCGCCCTGATCGGCCCGGTCGGCCTGTACATCCGGCAGAAGATGACCGAGACGCCGGAGTTCGAGGCGGCCGGCGACCAGCGCGTGGCGTCCCCGCTGCGCCAGACCCTCGTGCACGCCGCCCCGCGCTGGCTCACCGCCGCCGGGATCGTGGCGCTCGCCTCGCTGTCGGTCTACATGATCCTCTTCATGCCGACCTACGCGGTGAACAACCTCGGGCTGCCGGGCTACTCCGGCTTCCTGGGCGGGATCGTCGCCGGCGCCGTCACGCTCGTCGGAGCCCCCTTCATCGGCACCCTGGCCGACCGCGTCGGCAGCATCCGCATCATGACGATCGCCGCGGTCACCGGCTTCGTCGCGATCATCCCGCTGTTCGCCCTCGTGGTGAACGTCCCCAGCGTGGCGGTGCTGACCCTCGTGCAGGCGGTGCTCGGCTCGCTCATGGCGCTGTACTTCGGCCCCATGCCTGCGCTGCTGTCGTCGATCTTCCCCACGGCCATCCGGACCACCGGCATGTCGATCTCCTACAGCGTCGGGGTGACGGTCTTCGGCGGCTTCGCCCCGCTCGTGCTGGCGTGGCTCCTCGAGGCCACGGGCACGCTCATGGCGCCGAGCTACTACTACCTGGTGGTCGCGGCGATCTCCCTGGCCTGCCTGCTCTACGCGCGGCGCGCCCTCGGCCAGCGCTGAGGCGCCGCCCGGCCTCGCGCGCCTCTCCCCGTGATCGAGGGTCTCGGTGCGCATCGGTGCAGGGGTCGGTTGCGGTCTCCGGACCGTCGGTGCGAGCGGAACGGGACCGCGCTGTGCGGCTACCACCACCGCCTCGTCCACCGCCAGGGCTGGCGCGGAGAGCTCACCGGAACCCAGGTCATCTGGCACCCACCCGACCGCGGCTCACCTCACGTCCCACCACCACCCTGGATGCCCGCCCTCGACCAGCTCATCCAGGCCTGGACCCAGCGCCACCACCGCTCCGCCGCCTGACCGGCGGCACCGCGGGTGGTGCTGCCCCGTCGGGCGCCGCCGAACGGGTCGTCGTGCCGCCCAGGCCCTCGAGTCCGCGGCCGGAGTGGACGAAGCCACCAGTCCGACCGCTCCGCCGACAGCCGGGAGGCAGCCGTGACGACGGCGCACGCGCACGCCCAGCGCCGCGGCTACGCGCGCACCGCCGGCCTGATGTCCGCCGTCGGCCCGCTCGCCGGCGTCACGGCGGCGCTGGCCGACCCCGACGGGCTCGTCGACCCGACCGGCTTCTTCGTCAGCTGCGCCATCACGGTGGCCGTGGGCGCCGTGATCCTGCTCGGCGCGCTGGACCGCCTGCCCCTGGCCGGCTTCCAGGCCCTGCAGCTCGCGTCGCTCGCCGGGATGACCGCCGCCCTGGTGTCCAGCCAGGCGGAGCAGTACGTGCTCTTCGGGTACCTGTGGTTCGTCGTGGCCGACTTCGCCTTCCTGCCCTGGCGGCGGGCCGGCGGCCACCTGGTCGCCGTGGTCGTGGCGTTCGCCGTCGCCCTGCGCCACACCCGCCCCGGCCGGGACCTGGCGCCGGTGGAGGTGGCCGGGGTCGTCGTCCAGTTCCTCCTCACGGCCGTCGTCCTCGCCTCGGTGGTCGCGATCCTGGCCCGCTCCGAGCGACAGCTCACCGCCGCGCAGGAGCAGGTGGCCGAGTTCGCGGCCCGGGCGGTCACCGCCACCGACGCGGCCGCGGCCTACCGGGACGCCCTCGCCCTGGTCCGGCGGCTCACCGGCGCCGGCGACGCCGTCCTCGTGCTCGACGAGCCCGACGCGCAGATGCTGGGCGCGACGGCCCGGGTGGAGGTCCGCACACCGCTGACCGCCCCCGCCACCGCCGGGAGCCACCGCAGCGGCCGCGGGCGACGGGCGGCCGTCGTCGAGCTGCCGGTGCCCTGGCCCGACGGGCGGGTGCGGCGGCTGGTCCGCCTGCACTGGCCGTACGGACGCCGCGGCCGACTGCTCGACCTCTCACCCGCCCACGCGGTGCTGGCCGCCGTCGGTGCCGCCGAGCACCGCATCGTCACCGCGCAGGACCGGCTGCGACGCGCCCACCACGACGCCGTGACGGGGCTGCCCCGCTGGGCCTGGCTGGTCGACCAGTACGAGGGCCTGGTCGACGGGGCCACCAGCGTGGTGCTGGCCGAGGTCGACGTCGACGCCTTCCACGCGGTGAACGCCACCTTCGGCTACGACGTCGGCAACGCGCTGCTCCAGGCCACCGGCGAGCGCCTGGCCGCAGCGCCCGGGGTGCGCCAGGTGGTCCGGATGGAGGCGGACCGCTTCGTCGTCCTGGCCACCGACCGCGGGCCGCAGCCGCTGGAGGACTGGGCGGAGGCGCTGGGGCGCTGCGTGCGCGAGCCGGTGTTCGCCGGCGGCCACCGCCTCGACGTCACCGCCTGCCTCGGCGTCGTCGAGCGTCCGCGCGCGACGGCCGCGGTGCTCGGCCTCGTGCGCGACGCCGACACCGCGCTGCACGCGGCCAAGGACACCGGGCACGACCGGACCTGCACGTACTCCCCCGCCCTGCAGGCCCAGACGGCCCGCCGCCTGCACCTGGTCAGCGAGCTGGCCCGGGCGCTGGAGGAGGACCGGGGGCTCGGGGTCGTCTTCCAGCCGGTCGTCGACCTGGCGACCGGGCGCCTGCGCTACGCCGAGGCGCTGGCCCGCTGGACGCACCCGCGGGACGGCGTGGTGGCGCCGGACGAGTTCATCCCCCTCGCCGAGAGCGCGGGGCTGATCGGCGCCCTGGGCGCCCGCGTGCTGACGCGCTCCCTCGACGCCCTGGTCGAGTGGCGGGCCCTGCCGGGCGGCGAGCAGGTCGGGGTGTCGGTCAACGTCTCGGTGCACCAGCTGCTGCAGCCCGGGTTCCCGGTGTGGGTGGCCGCCGAGACGGCCCGGCGCGACCTGCCCGCCGGAGCGCTGCGGCTCGAGGTCACGGAGAGCGTCCTGGCCCAGGACGACGGCGCCGTCGTCGCGGCCCTGGAGCAGCTGCGGGCGGCGGGGGTGGTGATCCTGCTCGACGACTTCGGCACCGGATGGAGCAACCTCGGCTACCTGGCGCGCCTCCCCCTCGACACCCTCAAGGCGGACCGCTCCTTCGTCACCGGCATGGCGCAGGACCGCGTCAAGGAGGGGATCGTGCGGGCCGTCGCCGAGCTCGCCGGGGCCCTGCGCCTGCAGGTGGTCGCCGAGGGCGTGGAGACGGCGGACGACGCCCGGGCGGCGCGCGCCGCCGGCTGCCACCTGGGGCAGGGCTGGCACTTCGGCCGCCCGGTGGCCGCCGCCGCACTGGCCGCGCTCGTCAGCGGGCAGGCCGACGCGGCCGCCCTCGCCGACCGCTAGCCCGCTGCCCTCACCTCGCCCGCGCTCTCCGGCTCCACCGGCGCCGGGTCGAGGGGGTGGGCCACCTCGTCGGCGGGCAGCCGGGCCGCCACGACCGCCACCACGGCCAGCACCGGCGGGACGAGGCCGGCCACGAGGAACGTCGGGACCAGCCCGACGGCCTCGCTGACCGGCCCGGCGAGCGCCATCGAGACCGGCATGAACGCCAGCGAGACGAAGAAGTCGAGGCTGGAGACCCGGCCGAGCATCGCGGGGGGCACCCGGCGCTGCAGCAGCGTGCCCCAGATGACGGTGGCCGCCTGGAAGGTGGCGCCGACCACGGCCGCCGCCGCCACCATCACCCAGACCCGCGTCGCGACTCCGAACAGCGCCAGGGGCGCGCTGCCGACGCCCCACAGCAGGATCATCACGGTGAGGTAGCGCCGCGGCATGGGCCGCGAGGCGACGACGAGCGAGGCGAGCGCTCCTGCGACGCCGAAGGCGGCGAGCACCCAGGCGTGCTCGGTCGGTCCCCCGCCGGCCCGGTCGCGCAGGGCGAACGGGGTGAGCACCTCCAGCGGCCCGATCACGGCGAGCACCAGCAGCGAGGCGAACAGCAGCGTCGAGAGGAGCCACGGCGTCCGGACCATGTACCGGAAGCCGTCGCGCACGTCGACGAGCACGGTGACCACCGGGTGCCGCGCCCCGCCCCCGGCCTCGGCGTGCGCCGCCGCCTCCGCGGCGAGGTCGCGGCGCACGGGAGTCGGCGGCAGCCCCAGGAGGGCGACGACGGCGCCGGCCGCCGCGACCGCGGTGACCACCAGCGCGACGGCGGGCGAGCTGGCGGCGACGATGAGTCCCGCTGCCGCCGGGCCCAGTGCCTGCACCGTCAGGGGGCGCAGGAAGCCCTCGATGCCGTTCGCCGGGAGCAGCTCGTCGGCGGGCAGCAGCGACGGCAGCAGCGCCGAGTACGCCGGGTAGTACACCCCCTGCGCCAGCCCGATCAGCAGCGCGGCGACCGCGAGGTGCCAGACCTCCAGCAGGCCGGACGTCGCCAGCGCGGCCGCTCCCCCGGTGGCCACCAGCTCGGCCGTGGCCACCGCGAGGAGCAGGCTGCGCTGGGGCACGCGGTCGGCCAGGGCGCCGCCGAGCAGGGTGGTGGCGAGCATCCCGACAGCCATGGCGCCGCTCACGAGGGACAGCTCGGCCGGTCCGCCGCCGAGCGCGATCACCTGCCACACCACGGCCAGCGCCCACAGGCCCGCGGAGACCAGCGAGAGGACGAGGGCACCGATGAGCCACCGGTAGGCGGGGTGGCGCAGCGGCGACAGGGCGCGGAGCAGCCCCCGCGGGCCTGCGGCGCTCACGACGTCCTCCTGCTCCCGGGGTGGTCGAGCCCGGGAGGCACAGTCGACCCCGCCACCGCACCGCGGCGCAACCGACTTCCGTCGTCGCGTGGGATCGTGTGCCGGGCGACGTGGTGGCGTCGTCGGAGCAGGCAGGAGTGGGGTCGTGGAGGTCCTCGTGGGCACCGGGCTGGCCTCGGCGGCTGGCCTGAACGCCTGGATCCCGCTGGTGCTGGTCGGCCTGCTGGCGAGGGCGACCGACCTGGTGGCGCTGCCGGCGGGCTGGGAGTGGCTGACCGACCCGTGGGCGCTGGGGCTCTTCACCGCGCTGCTGCTCGTGGAGGCGGTCGCCGACAAGGTGCCGGGGCTCGACTCCGTCAACGACGTGCTGCAGACGGCGGTCCGCCCGGCCGCCGGCGGGGTCGTGGTGGGTGCGGGCACCGGGTCGTCGGTGCTGGTGCAGGACCCGTCGACGTGGGTGGCGTCGGGCGACTGGGTGCCGCTGGTGCTCGGGGCGGCCGTGGCGCTGGGCGTGCACCTGCTCAAGGCCACCGGCCGGGTCGCGCTGAACGCCGTGACGGCGGGCCTCGGCGCGCCGTTCGCCTCGGTCGCCGAGGACGCCGCGTCGGTGTCCCTGGTGCTGGCCGCCGTCCTGGCGCCGGTGCTCGTCCTCGTGCTGCTGGTGCTGCTGGCCGCCGCGGTGGTCGCCGTCCTGCGGCGCCGCCCCCGCCGTCCTGGAGGCCTGCCCACCCCGCCGTGATCAGGGGAGCCCGCCACCCGCAGCCGCGGCAGGGCCGCTCCGCGGCGCGCCCGGACCGTCGGTGGTGCCCTCGGGCGGCATCGCGACCGCGGCACCGGTCACCGAGACCCCGGTGCCCGCGCCGACGGGGATGTCGACCGTGAGCTCGCTGGGGCGTCCCAGGTCCTCGCCCTGCAGGACGGTGATGCGGGCCGGTGGCGCCACGTGGCCGCCCTCGCGCAGGTAGCCGCCCAGCGCCGCGGCGGCCGCGCCCGTCGCCGGGTCCTCCCGGACCCCACCGGGCGGGAACGGGTTGCGCGCGTGGAAGGTGCGGGCGTCCTGCCGCCAGACCAGGTCCACCGTGGTCCACCCCCGCGCCGCCATGAGCGCCGCCAGCCCGTCCAGGTCGTAGTCGAGGGCGGCGAGGCGCCGGCGCGTGGCCGCCGCCAGGACGGGGTGCCACGCGCCCGCGTAGGCGAGCCGCGCAGGCAGGGCCGGGTCGAGGTCCTGCGGCGACCAGCCGAGCGGGTCGAGCAGCGCGGCGAGGTCCTCGGTGGACAGGTCCGCGGTCCTCGGCGCCACGCTGGTCAGGGTCGCGCGCCAGCCGCCGTCGTCCGCTCGGGCGGTCTGCACCGCGACGTCACCGGCCTGCGTCCGGAAGAGCAGCCGCCCGGCCCCGTTCCGCTCCGCGTGCGCGACGGCCGCGGCGATCGTGGCGTGCCCGCAGAAGCTCACCTCGGCCAGCGGGCTGAAGTAGCGGACGTCGAAGCGGCCCTGCCGAGGCGCGAGGAACGCCGTCTCGGAGAACCCGACCCGCGCCGCGACGGCCAGCATCTCGGCCTCGGTGAGGCCCGAGGCGTCCAGCACCACGCCGGCGGGGTTGCCGCCGGAGGGGTCCGAGCTGAAGGCCGCGTACCGCAGCACGCGCTCGTCCCCCGCTGCCCCGTGCGCCGTTCCGATCTCCACGTCCGGTCCTCCGCGTCTCGTCTGTACCTACGAGTATGTACAGTACCGGCATGGACGCACGCGAACGGCTCGTCGCAGGAGCCCAGGAGGTGCTGCGCGAGCGCGGCTACGCCGGGATGAGCCCCCGCGCGGTGCAGGAGCGCGCCGCCGCTGGGCAGGGGAGCATGTACCACCACTTCACCGGCAAGGCCGACCTCGCCCGCACCGCGCTGGAGCGCACGGCCGCCTCGGAGCGGTCTCGGGCCGAGGCGCTGCTCGGGGGCCCCGGGACGGCGCTGGAGCGACTGGTGGCCTACCTCCGCCGCGAGCGGGACGTCCTCCTCGGCTGCCCCCTCGGCCGGCACGCGCAGGACCCCGACGTCGCCGCCGACCCGGCCCTGCGCGCCCCCCTGGACGAGACCTTCACCTGGCTGCAGCAGCGGCTGGCGCGGGTCGTCGCCGAGGGCCAGCGCGACGGGGAGCTGCGCCGCGGGGTCGACCCCGCGGCCGTCGCGGCGGCCCTCGTCGCCACGGTGCAGGGCGGGTACGTGCTCGCCCGCTCCTCCGCCGACCCGCAGGCCTTCACCGGAGCCGTCGAGGGCGCGGTGGCGCTGCTCGCCGCCCTGGCCATCGAGCGCGCCTGACCCCGACCGACCCCGACCGACCGCACGAGAGGAGCACCACCGGTGCACGTCATGCAGTACGAGATCGGCCTGCCGGCCGACTACGACATGGACGTCATCGCCCACCGCGTCGCCACCCGCGGTCACGCGACCGACGCCTTCCCGCACCTGGGCCTGAAGGCCTACGCCGTGCGGCAGGTCGGCCGGCACGGCTCCGCGGTGAACGCCTACTGCCCCTTCTACCTCTGGCACGACCCGGCCGGTCTCAACGCCTTCCTGTACGGACCGTTCGAGAACATCACCCGCGACTTCGGCCGGCCGGCGGTGCGCCACTGGATCGGCGCGGCCTTCCACCGCGGTCCCGGCGAGGGCGCGCCGCTCGTGGCCACCCGCGAGGTGGTGGCCCTGCCGCGCGACGTGCCGCCCGGTGAGGTGGTCGAGCGGGAGGCCGCCCCCCGGGGCGTCGGGGACGGCGTCCACAGCCAGGCGGTCGCCGTCGACCCCGCCCGCTGGGAGGCCGTGCGGTACACGCTCTGGAGCCGCCCCCCGCAGGTCCACGACCCCGCGTCGACGGTCTACGACCTCCTGCACGTCTCCGCCCCGCACCTGGACGACCTGTCCACCGGGCGGCTGTGGTGACCCCCGCGCCCCGCGGCACGGAGCTGCGCGCGGCCGTCTTCGACCGCGCCGCGGGCCAGGAGCTGCTCGGCGAGCTGATGGACGAGGCCACGTACGCGGCGAGCGTCCCGGGCCTGGACGACCTCGCTCCCGGCTTCGCCGACTGGATGGTCACGAGCCTGTTCGGCGGCACGTACCAGCGCGGCGTCCTCGACCTGCGCGAGCGCCAGATCGCGACGCTGGCGGCCCTGGCCGTCCTCGGGTCGGTGGAGCCGCAGCTCACCGGTCACGTCCGCACGGCGCTGCGGCTGGGGATGACGCGCGAGGAGGTGACCGAGGTCTTCGTGCACCTCGCCCCCTACGCCGGGACGCCGCGCGCCCTCGCCGCGCTGCGGTGCGCCCGGGCGGCCTTCGAGGCGTGAGCGCGGTCCGCACGGTGCTCGGCGACGTCGACCCCGGGCTGCTCGGGGTGTGCGACGCGCACGACCACCTGTTCCTGCGCACCCCGCTGCTGCCGGGCGTCGAGCTGGACGACGTGGACGCCGCCGCCGGCGAGCTCGGCGCCTTCGCCGCCGCCGGCGGCGAGGCGCTGGTGCAGTGGACGCCGCACGGGATGGGCCGGGGCGCCGCGCACCTCGCGGAGCTGTCGCGCGTCAGCGGGGTGCACCTCGTCGCCGCGACCGGCCTGCACCAGGCGGTGCACTACGACGCCGACCGGCTGCGCGCGCTGCTGCCGGACCTCGCCGAGGTCTTCACGACCGAGCTGACCCGGGGCATCGCCGGCTCCCGGGTGCGGGCCGGGGTCGTCAAGGTCGGCGTGCCGGTCGGCGGGCTCGACGACGTCGGGCGCCAGGTGCTCGCCGCCGCCGCTGCGGCGCACCGCGCCACCGGCGCGCCCGTCGCCGTCCACCTGGAGCCGACCACGGCGCCGACGGACGTGCTGGACGAGCTCTGCGCCCGCCACGGCGTGCCGGTGGCGTCCGTCCTGCTGGGCCACCTGGGCCGCTACCCCGGTACCTCGACGGCGCTGGAGGCGGCGCGCGCCGGCGCCCACCTCGCGCTCGACGCCGGAGCGCGAGCGGGCACCGACGCCGCGCAGCGGCTGCGCGACCTGCTCGTCGCGCTCGTGGACGGCGGGCACGCCGACCGCCTGCTGCTCGGCGCGGACACGACGACGCCCGCCGCCCGGACGGCTGCCGGAGCGCCCGGCCCCGCGGGGCTGGTGCGCGAGGTCCGGCCGTGGCTCGCCCGGCGCTTCGGCGACGTGCTCGCGCACGCGGCGCTGGTCACCAACCCGGCGCGCGCGCTCGCCGTCGAGTGGCCTGCGAGCGGTCCCGCTCCTGGTCGGTGACGGGCTGCCCCAGCTCCAGCCAGGTGCCCGCGGGGTGCGGGCGCCCCGCCGTGAGCAGGCTCACCCGGCCACGGCAGCATCGCGCCTGGCCCCGCCGCCTGGATGCGGCCAGGGTGGAGCCGCTGCGCCGCTCCTGCGCAGGCACGCACGAGAGCGAGCGAGAGGTGGACGCGCGGGTGTCAGACGCCCTGTACGTGACGGCCGTGGAGGCCGACGCCGGCAAGACCGTGGTGGCGCTGGGGGTGCTCGACCTCTTGGCGCGCACCGTGGCCCGGCCCGTGGTCTTCCGCCCCGTCGTCGCCGACCGCGACACCCCCGACCCGCTGGTGGAGCTGCTGCGCGAGCGCTACGGCCTCGACGTGGACGACGCCGACGCCGTGGGCATGACGTGGACCGAGGCCACCGCCCTGCTCGAGGGCGGGGACGCCGACCCGCGACGCCTGGTCGCCGCCCTGGTCGAGCAGGCCGCCCGGCTGCGCGAGCGCTCGGACTTCCTCCTCGTCGTCGGCACCGACTTCACCGGCCCCTCCCCCGCCACCGAGCTCGACCTCAACGCGCTGCTGGCGGTGAACCTCGGCGCACCCGTGCTGGCCGTGGTCTCCGGGGCCGGCAAGAGCGCCGACACGGTGGCCGCCGCGGCGCGCCAGGCCCGCAGCGTCCTCGCCGGCCGCGGCTGCGCGCAGGTCGCCACGATCGTCAACCGGGCGGCGTCCGGCACCGAGGCCGAGCTGGCCACCCGGCTGCGCGCGGACGCCGACGCCGCGAACCCGGGCGAGCCGGTCTACGTGCTGCCCGACCTGCCGGTGCTCTCGGCGCTGACCGTCGACGAGGTGCTCACCGCCCTCGACGGCACGGTGCTCGCCGGCTCGGGCCCGCGCCTGGAGCGCGAGGTCGACGGCTACGTCGTGGGCTCGGCGTTCCTCCAGGCGGTGCTGCCGCTGCTGCACGAGGGCGCCCTGCTCGTCAGCTCCGGCGACCGCCTCGACCTCGCGGTGGGCGCTGCGGCCGCCGCGGTGAGCCCGCACCTGCCCACCCCGGCCGGTCTCGTCCTCACCCTCGGCACGCGCCCTGACGAGCTCGGTCTGCGGCTGCTCGAGCCCAGCGGTCTGCCCGTCATCTCCGTGCCGCACAGCACCTACGCGACGCTGCACCGGCTCGAGGGCCTGCAGGGCGTCATCCGCCCGACCAGCGCGCGCAAGGTCGCGGCCGCCCTCGGCGCGTTCTCGGCGGCCGTGGACGCCGAGGAGCTGCACGCCCGCATCCGCCTGACCCGCACCGCCGCGGTCACCCCGGCGATGTTCAACGCCCGCCTCCTCGACCGCGCCCGCGCCGACCGGCGCCGCATCGTCCTGCCCGAGAGCGAGGACGAGCGCGTGCTGCGCGCCACCGAGGAGCTCGCCCACCTCGACGTCGCCGACCTCGTGCTGCTGGGAGACCCCGAGCAGGTCGGCGCCCGGGCCCGGAGCCTCGGGATCGACTTGGGCCGCACCGAGGTCCTCGACCCCGCCACCTCCCCGCTGCGCCAGGAGCTCGCCGAGCACTACGCGGCGCTGCGCGCGCACAAGGGCGTGACGGTGGAGAGCGCCTACGACACCGTCGCCGACCCCACCTACTTCGGCACGATGCTCGTCGCCACCGGCCACGCGCACGGCATGGTCTCCGGCGCCACCCACACCACGGCGATGACCATCCGGCCCGCGCTGGAGACGATCCGGACGGCGCCCGGCGTCTCCCGGGTCTCCGGCGCCTTCCTCATGTGCCTGCCCGACCGGGTGCTCGTCTTCGCCGACTGCGCCGTCAACCTCGACCCCACAGCCGAGGAGCTCGCGGAGATCGCCCTGAGCAGCGTCGAGACCGCGGTGGCGTTCGGGGTCGAGCCGCGCGTGGCGATGGTCTCGTACTCCACCGGCACGTCCGGCGCGGGCGCTGAGGTGGAGAAGGTGCGCCGGGCCACCGAGCTGGTGGCGCAGCGGCGTCCGGACCTGCCGCTGGCCGGGCCGATCCAGTACGACGCCGCCGTCGACCCGGCCGTGGGCGCCGCGAAGCTGCCCGGCAACCCGGTCGCCGGGCACGCCACGGTGCTCGTCTTCCCCGACCTCAACACGGGCAACACGACGTACAAGGCGGTGCAGCGCTCCGGGGACGTCGTGGCCGTGGGCCCGGTGCTGCAGGGGCTGCGCCGCCCGGTCAACGACCTCTCCCGCGGCTGCACGGTCGCCGACGTCGTCAGCACGGTGGCCATCACCGCCGTCCAGGCCCAGCAGGAGCCGGCGTGAGCGAGGTCCTCGTCGTCAACGCCGGCTCCTCGTCGCTGAAGTACCAGCTGCGCGACGGCGACGCGGTGCTCGCCAAGGGCCTCGTCGAGCGGATCGGCTCGGACGACGTCCCCGACCACGGCACCGCCCTGCAGCGCGCGCTGGCGCACCTCGGCCACGGCGCGGGCCTGGACCGCCTCGCCGGCGTGGGCCACCGCGTCGTCCACGGCGGCGACCGCTACACCAGCGCCACCCTCGTCGACGACGGCGTCGAGGCCGGCATCGAGCACCTGTGCTCGCTCGCGCCGCTGCACAACCCGCCCCAGCTGGCCGGGATCCGGGCGCTGCGGGCGCTGCTGCCGGGCGTGCCTCAGGTCGCGGTCTTCGACACCGCCTTCCACGCCACGCTGCCCCCGCACGCCTCCACGTACGCGCTGCCGCCGGCGCTGGCGCAGCGCCACGGCCTGCGCAAGTACGGCTTCCACGGCACCAGCCACCGCTACGTCACCCGCCGCACCGCCGAGGTCCTCGGCGTCGACGTGGGCGCCGTCCGCCTCGTCAGCTGCCACATCGGCAACGGGGTCTCGGTCACCGCCGTGCAGGACGGGCGCAGCGTGGACACGTCGATGGGCTTCACCCCGCTGCAGGGCGCTGTGATGGGCACCCGCAGCGGCGACCTGGACCCCGCGGTGGTGTTCCACCTCGTGCGCGAGGCCGGGATGAGCGCGCAGGAGGTCGACGACCTGCTCAACACCCGCAGCGGCCTCGTCGGGCTGACCGGGGAGTCCGACCTGCGCCGGGTGCACGCCGCGGCCGACGCCGGGGACGCCGCCGCGCAGCTCGCGCTCGACGTCTACGCCTACCGCCTCACCACCTACGTCAGCGCCTACCTCGGCGTCGTGGCCGGGGCGCAGGCGCTGGTCTTCACCGCCGGCGTCGGGGAGAACGACGCGCGGATGCGGGCGGCGGTCTGCGCGCCCCTGGCCCACCTGGGGATCCGCCTGGACGCCGCCGCGAACGCCGCCGCCGTCGGCCCGCGAGCGCCGGTGGTGGTCGACGACGGGACCGGGCCCGTGCGGGTGCTCGTGGTGCCCACCGACGAGGAGGCGGAGATCGCCGCTCAGGTCACCGCGCTGCTGGACGGCGCCGCAGTGGGCGGGATCGTGCCCGCCTGAGACGCGCACGGGGTGGCCCTGTGCCCGTCTGGCGGGCACGGGGCCGCCCCGCGCCGGGGAGGGGGCCGGGGAGGGGGCCGGGGAGGGGGTCGGGGAGGGCGCCGCAGCGGACGCCGGGCCCCGCGACCCGCCGTGGAAACACGAACCCGCCGGGCGTTCACCCAGGCGAAACACAGCGCAGGCACAGTTCCGCCGTCCCGCCCAGCGGGACTCCCCCGACACTCCCCGAACGAGGAGCGCCCGTGCGCCGAAAGTCCCTGCCCTCCCTCACCACAGCCGCCGCGGTCGCGGCGACGCTCGTGCTCGCCTCAGCCGGTGCCGCCGCCGGCGAGACCGGTCGCGAGGGCCAGGCCGGCAACGGCGCCGAGCGCAGCGCGGCGGCCGCCTCGACGGCGACCACGCGCGCCGCCGCGGCGGTCAAGGCCGCGCCGGCCGACCTGTCGTACCCGCGCCAGCACGTGCTGCCGGTGCCGCCGGTCAACCCCGCGGACGCCTCGATCAAGCTGGGGCTGGTGCCCTACCACGGCATGGCGCCGCGGCTGAACGCGCTGCAGGCCGAGAGCGACCGGGTCAGCGTCGAGGTCATCGGCCAGTCCACCCAGGGCCGCGACCTCTACCTCGTCACCGTCACCGCCCCCGAGACGGCGGCGCAGGCCCGCCAGCAGGAGGCCACCCGCCGGGCCATCGAGGAGGACCCGAAGAAGGCGGCGGCGAACCCCGCCGCGCTGGCCGCCTACAAGGCGCCGTTCCTCGTCAACGGCAACATCCACGGCAACGAGTGGGAGGGCAGCGACGGCATCTTCGAGGTGGTCGAGGAGCTCGCCCGCTCCACCGACCCCGCGGTCGCCGCGATGCTCACGCGCACCCGGGTGCACGCCGTCGTCTCGGTCAACCCCGACGGGCGCGTGGCCGGCACGCGCGCCAACGGCGCCGGCTTCGACATGAACCGCGACTACATCACCGGCTCGCAGCCGGAGGTCGTCGCCACCCGCAAGACCCTCATCGACCTCCAGCCGCTGGTCTTCCTCGACCAGCACGGCTACGTCGCCGGCACGCTGCTCGAGCCCGGCACCGCCCCGCACGGCCAGAACTACGAGTACGACCTCTACATCAAGCACGCGCTGCCCAACGCGGAGGGCATGGAGAAGTCGCTGGAGGACGCGTACGCCGCCGGGAGGATCCCCGACGCGCTGCCGACCGAGATCGACCCCGTCATCCCCTTCCGCGACTACGCCCCGGGCGACTGGGACGACTGGCCGCCGATCTTCACCCCGATGTACTCGATCTACCACGGCGCCGTCGGGCAGACCGTCGAGATCCCGCTGCGGGTGAACAACGCGAGCTACACGAGCCTGCCGGTGGAGGAGCTGCAGCGCCGCGCCCGCGTCAACACCGACGTCGTCGCCGAGACGATCCGCTCCTCGCTGCGCTACCTCGACACCAACCGGTCCCAGCTGATCGCCGACCAGGTCGAGATGTTCCGCCGCGGCGTGGACGGCGTCCCGGACGCCGACCTGCCGGTCGGCTCCGTCGAGGGCTGGGACGCCGACGACCAGGGCTACACCACCGAGTTCCCCCGCGCCTACGTCATCCCCACCGGCACGACCCAGCGCTCGGAGGCGGCCGCGGCCCGCCTGGTCGACCACCTCATCGCCAACGACGTCAAGGTCAACCGCACCAACCGGATCGTCACGGTGCCGGGCGGCAAGCGGTACCCGGCCGGCTCCTACGTCGTCGACATGCACCAGTCCAAGCGCGGCCTGGCGAACGTCATGCTCGAGGCCGGCCGCGACATCAGCGACCGCGTGCCGCAGATGTACGACATCTCCGGCTGGAGCCACAGCCTCCTCTGGGGCGCCACGGTCGACCCGATCACGACGAGCACGGTGAGCGGCTTCGAGGCGCTGATCCCCAAGGGCTCGCCCGGCATCACCGCCGCCGCGCCCACCGGCGGGGTCGACGCCCCTGCCGGCAAGCCGCTGGCGCTGAAGCTCACCGACGCCAAGGACGCCCGCGCGCTCAACGCCCTGCTCGACGGCGGCGTCGCCGCCACGATGACGGCCGACGGCACCGTCGTCCTCCCGGCCTCCGCCCGCGCGGCGGCCCAGCAGGCGGCGAGCACCTACGGGGTCCGGTTCACCGCCGCCCCGGCCGGCGCGACGGGCACGCCGCTGGAGGACCTGACCATCGCCGCCGCCGCGGCCGCCGACGAGCTCAAGGTCTTCCGGGACATGGGCTTCGAGGTCAAGCCGGTCAGCACCGCCGTCCTCAACGCCGGCTTCGACTGGAGCGGGGTCGACACGCTGTTCGTCTCCTCCGGCCTGAGCTACAGCGCCCTCAACGCCGCGGCGCAGGCGGGCCTGCGGGCCTACCTCGCCGACGGCGGCGTCGTCACCCGCGGCGTGACCGGCGCGACCTTCAACACCGCTGCCGGGCTGCTGACGGCGACCGTGACCCGCGGCCGCGCCGACGCCAACGGCGTGGTGAACGTCGTCAACAGCGGTGGCCCGATCACCAGCGGCGCCCTGCCGCACAGCTTCGTCTACGGGCCGCTGTGGTTCAGCGCCACCGGCCCGGAGGTGACGGTCGAGCAGACCTACGGCACCGGCGACGTGCTCGTCGCCGGGCACTGGCTGCCCGACCAGCAGGCCGCGGCCGGCCAGGCCTCGATCGTCCGGGGGCTGGACGAGAGCGGCGCCAGCGTCGTCCTCTTCGGCACCGAGCCGATGTTCCGCGACCACCCCAAGGGCCTGTACAGCCAGGTCGCGCGGTCGCTGTGGTTCACCGCCGCCACGGCGCAGTGACCCTCCTGGGGTGAGGGCCCGGTAGCCCCCGCTCCGCAGCGCGCGAGGCGCCGTCCCGGTCGTCCGGGACGGCGCCTCGCCACGTCCGGGCGGGCCTGCGACGATCGGGGCCACGACGAGGAGGTGGCCACCGATGTCCGCTGCCACGAGGTCCGCTGCCACGAGGTCCGCTGCTCCGAGGTCCGAGGTGCTGGACGCCGCCGCCGCTGCGGGGTCGTCCGACGCCGTCGCGGCCCCGCAGCTGCGTGCGCTGCTCGACCTGTACTACCGCCACGTGGCCGACGAGGACCTGCGCGAGCGCTCCCCCGCCGACCTCGCCGGCGCGTGCCTGAGCCACCGGCACCTGGCCTCCCAGCGGGCCCCGGGCACGGCGCGAGTGCGCGCCTGGACGCCGACCACCGCCGACGACGGCTGGAGCGCCGGGCGCGGCGTCGTCGAGGTGGTCAACGACGACATGCCGTTCCTCGTCGACTCGGTCACCGCGGCGCTGGCGCAGCTCGGCCGCTCCGTCCACCTCGTCGTGCACCCGACGCTGGTCGTGCGCCGCGACGACGACGGCCGGCTCCTCGAGGTGCTCGACGTCGCGACCGCGAGCGTCCCGGCGGCGCACCGCGAGCACGACCGGCCGGACGACGCGCTCGTCGAGTCGTGGATGCACGTCGAGGTCGACCGCGACGGCGACCAGGGCGACCTGGAGGAGGTCACCGCGCGCCTGCACCGGGTGCTGGCCGACGTCCGCGCCGCCGTGGAGGACTGGACGCCGATGCGCGAGGCCGCCCTGGCCGTCGCGCAGGAGCTGGCCAGCGCTCCTCCGGCGGGCCTGGGCGAGGAGGCCCGGGAGGCCGAGCGCCTGCTGCGCTGGCTCGTCGACGGCGGCTTCACCTTCCTCGGGTACCGCGAGTACGTCCTGGCGCAGGTCGACGGAGAGGACGCGCTGCGGGTGGTGCCCGGCACCGGGCTGGGGCTCCTGCGCGAGGGCCCGCGCGCCGGCGGCACCGGCAGCGCGGACCCGAGCCCGGACCCGAGCCCGGACAGCGCCAGCTTCGCCCGCCTGCCGCCGCGGGCGCGGGCCCGGGCGCGCGAGCGCCGCGTCCTGGTGCTCACCAAGGCGAACTCCCGCTCGACCGTGCACCGCACGGCGTACCTGGACTACGTGGGGATCAAGTCCTTCGACGCGAACGGCCAGGTGGTCGGCGAGCGCCGCTTCCTGGGCCTGCTGTCCTCCACCGCGTACACCGAGAGCGTGCTGCGGGTGCCGGTGCTCGACACGCGCGCGACCGCGGTGCTGGAGCGCTCGGGCTTCGCCCCCGGCTCGCACTCGGCGAAGGACCTCCTCGCCGTCCTGGAGAGCTACCCGCGCGACGAGCTGTTCCAGATGAGCGCCGAGGAGGTGCTCGGCACGGCGGTGGCGGTGATGCACCTGCAGGAGCGCCGCCGCACCCGCCTGTTCCTGCGGCGCGACGCCTACGGCCGGTTCGAGACGGCCGTGGTGCACCTGCCTCGCGACCGGTACACGACGGCGGTGCGCCTGCGGGTGCAGCAGGTGCTCGCCGAGGCCTTCGGGGCCACCTCGGTGGACTACACCACCCAGATCGGGGAGTCGCCGCTCGCCCGCGTGCACCTCGTCCTGCGCGTGCCCCCGGGCCAGGAGCTCCCCGAGGTCGACCCCGTCGCCCTCGAGCGCCGGGTGGTCGCGGCCACGCGCTCGTGGGAGGAGGACCTGGCCGACGCCCTCGGCGCCGAGCTCGGCGAGGAGGGCGCGGCGCCCCTGTGGCGCGCGTGGGGCCGCGCGTTCCCCGAGGCCTACAAGGAGGACTTCGCGGCGGCGGACGCCGTGGCCGACGTCCAGCGCGTCGCCGCGGTGTGGGCGGCCGCGGCCGACCCCGCCAGCGCGCCGGACGCCGACCGCCTCGTCAGCACGCACCTGTACCGCCCGGCCGGGGCCGGGCCCCGCGAGTGGCGGATGAAGCTGTACCGGGCGCAGCCGCTGTCGCTCACCCGCGTGCTGCCGCTCTTCCGCAACCTCGGCGTCGAGGTCGTCGACGAGCGGCCGTACCGCCTGCACCGCCGCGACGGCGCGGCGCACGTCTACGACTTCGGGCTGCGCCTGCCGGCCGAGGTCCCCGGAGACCTCGAGCAGAGCACCGGCGCGCTGTTCACCGGGGCGTTCGCCGCCGCCTGGCAGGGGCGCAGCGAGAGCGACGGCTTCGACCAGCTCGTGCTGCGCGCCGCCCTGTCGTGGGACCAGGTGGTGCTCCTGCGCGCCTGCGCCCGCTACCTGCGCCAGACCACGTCGACGTTCTCCCACGAGTACGTCGTGGACTGCCTCGTGGCCAACGCCGGCATCGCGCGCCAGCTGGTGCGCCTGTTCGAGGCCCGCTTCGCGCCCCGCGAGACCACCGCCGGCGGCGAGGCCGTCGCGGCGTCCCCGGAGGTGGTCGACGCCCTCGCCGAGGAGCTGGCCGGTGCGCTGGACGACGTGGTCAGCCTCGACCACGACCGGATCCTGCGGTCGTTCCTCGCGCTGGTCATGGCCACGCTGCGCACGAACGCCTACCAGGTCGGCGCCGACGGGCGGCGCAAGGACCACCTCGTGCTCAAGCTCGACCCGCGCCGGCTGCCGGAGCTGCCGGAGCCGCGCCCGGCCTATGAGATCTGGGTCTACTCCCCCCGCGTGGAGGGGGTGCACCTGCGCTTCGGGGCGGTCGCCCGCGGGGGCCTGCGCTGGAGCGACCGGCGCGAGGACTTCCGCACCGAGGTGCTCGGCCTGGTCAAGGCGCAGACCGTGAAGAACGCCGTCATCGTGCCGACCGGCGCCAAGGGCGGCTTCGTCGCCAAGGCGCTGCCCGACCCGGCCGTGGACCGCGACGCCTGGCTGGCCGAGGGGCTGGCCTGCTACCGCACCTTCGTCCACGGGCTGCTCGACGTCACCGACGACCTCGTGCCCGACCCGGGCGCTCCCGGCGGGCGCCGGGTGCAGCCGCCGGCCGGCGTCGTGCGCCACGACGGCGACGACCCGTACCTCGTCGTCGCCGCCGACAAGGGCACGGCCACGTTCTCCGACACCGCCAACGCGATCGCGGCCGAGCACGGCTTCTGGCTGGGCGACGCGTTCGCCTCGGGCGGCTCCGCCGGCTACGACCACAAGGCGATGGGGATCACGGCCCGCGGAGCGTGGACGTCGGTGCGCCACCACTTCCGCGAGCTCGGCGTCGACCCGCAGACCACCCCGATCACCGTCGCGGGCATCGGCGACATGAGCGGGGACGTCTTCGGCAACGGGATGCTGCTCAGCGAGCACCTGCGCCTCGTCGCCGCGTTCGACCACCGCCACGTCTTCCTCGACCCCGACCCCGACCCGGCGGCGTCCTTCGCCGAGCGGCGCCGGCTCGCGGGCCTGGCGCGCTCGTCGTGGGCCGACTACGACCCGGCCCTGATCAGCACCGGCGGCGGGGTGTGGCCGCGCTCGGCGAAGTCGGTGCCGCTCTCGCGCCAGGCCGCGGCCGCCCTCGGGCTGCCCGAGGGCACCACGTCCCTCACCCCCGCGGAGGTGGTGCGGGCGGTGCTCGCCGCGCCGGTGGACCTGCTGTGGAACGGCGGCATCGGCACCTACGTGAAGGGCTCGGGCGAGTCGCACGCCGACGCCGGGGACCGCGCCAACGACGCCGTGCGCATCGACGGGCGCCAGCTGCGCGCCCGCGTGGTCGGGGAGGGCGGCAACCTCGGGCTGACCCAGCGCGGGCGGATCGAGGCGGCGCTGGCCGGTGTGCGCCTCAACACCGACGCCGTGGACAACTCCGCCGGCGTGGACTGCTCCGACCACGAGGTCAACATCAAGATCCTCCTGGCCGGCGCGGTCGCCGGTGGGGAGCTCACCCTCCCCGAGCGGGACGCGCTGCTCGTGGCGATGACCGACGAGGTCGCCGCCCTGGTCCTGCGCGACAACGACGAGCAGAACGTGCTGCTGACGACGGCCCGCGCCCAGGCGCCGTCCATGCTCGACGTGCACCTGCGCCTCATCACCGCCCTGGAGGAGGCCGGCGTCCTCGACCGCGCCCTGGAGGTGCTGCCCACCGAGGCCGAGGGCGCCGAGCGCGCCGCGCGCGGGCTCGGCCTGACCTCCCCCGAGCTGGCCACCCTCATGGCCCACGTGAAGAACGCGCTGACCGACCAGCTGCTGGCCACCGACCTGCCCGACGACCCGGCCTTCGGGCACCTGCTGCGCGAGTACTTCCCGGCCCCGCTGCGCGAGCGCTACCCGGAGCACGTCGAGGCCCACCAGCTGCGCCGGGAGATCATCACCACCGCCCTGGTCAACGACCTCGTCAACCGCGCCGGCATCTCCTTCGTGCACCGCGCCGCCGACGAGACGGGGGCCAGCCCCGAGCACGTCGTGCGCGCCTACGCCGTCTGCCGGGAGGTGTTCGGCGCCGCGGGCTACACGGCCGAGGTCGAGGCCCTGGGCGGCGTGGTGCCCACCGCCCTGCAGACCCGGCTGCGCCTGGAGCTGCGCCGCCTGCTCGACCGCTCGACCCGGTGGTTCGTGCAGAACCTGCGCGACGACTTCGCGATCGAGGCGGAGGTGGCGCGCTTCGCCCCGTTCGTCGGCCGGTGGGCGCCGCGGGTCGGCGAGCTGCTCGTCGGCGCCGAGCGCGAGCGCTGGGAGGCGGCGGCGGACGGGCTCGTCGGCGAAGGGGTGCCGGTCGGCCTCGCCCAGCGCTGCGCGGGCCTGCTGCACGCGTTCGCGCTGCTCGACGTCGTGGAGACCGCCGCGGCGCTGGGGGTGGACCCCGACGAGGTCGCCCCGGTGCACTTCCACGTCTCCGAGCGCTACGGCGCCGACGCGCTGCTGCTGCGGATCAGCGCCCTGGACCGCGGGGACCGGTGGCGCTCCCTGGCCCGGGCGGCGCTGCGCGACGACCTCTACGCGCTGCTCGAGGCGCTGACCCGCTCGGTCCTGAGCGGTGCGGTGCTGCCCGGCACCGGGGCGCGCCGGGCCGGCCCGGCGGAGCTGGTCAGCGCCTGGGAGTCGGCCAACGCGGGCCAGCTAGAGCGCGTGAGGCTCACCCTCGAGCAGGTGCAGCGCCAGGAGACGAGCGACCTGGCCTCGCTCTCGGTGGCGCTGCGGATGCTGCGGAGCCTCGTGCGCTCCGGCTCGGCCTGAGCTACGGGGCCGCCGGCGTCCTCTCGGGCGCCGGCTCCGCGGGCTCCTCGACCGTGCCGCCGCCCGCGCCACCGCCCGCGCCGCCCTCGTCCGCAGGGGGCCGCGTGCGGGCGGGCGCCGAGGGAGAGGCGGACCGGCTGCTGCTCGGGCCGGCGGTGGGGCGGCCGGACGGCGAGGAGGTCGCCGTGGCCGTCGGGCTGCTGGTGCGGGTGGCGGAGGCGCTCGGCGACGCCTCGGGGGTCTCCTCCGCGTCGGTGGGGCTCGCCGAGGGGTCGCCCGTCGGCGAGCCCGTCTCGGTGCTCGTGGGGGCCGGCGCGGTCGAGGAGGCCGGGGCCGGCGCACCCACGTTGCCGCTGCCGAGCTGGGTGAGCGTCGTCCCGCTGCTCGACTGGCCGGTCACCGCCGCCGAGACGGGCTTGCCGGCCACGGCCTCGGTGGCGCTGAGCAGCACCACGGCGATGGCGAAGATGATCCCCGCGGGCACGAGCAGGTGCTTCCAGGGCAGGCGGCGCAGGCGCTCGGCCAGGGGCAGCCGCACCGGGGCGACCTGCTTGACGCGGGTGGAGGCCACGGTGATCGACCGGCCGTAGAGCGCGGCCGCGACGCTGGAGATGATCGAGGCCACACCGGCGCCGATGAGCGTTCCGGCCACGCCCAGGTAGGAGCCGACCACGGCGCTGGTGATGGCGGCGGCCGCGCCGGCCACCGTCTGGGCCGGGTTGATCAGGGGCGTGCGGTCCGCCACGGGGGAGGACGGGGACGTCATGGCACCTCACAGGCCGAGCAGGGGAAGACCTCGAGCGTAAGCGCGGGGCCAGCGGCGCGCGCGGTCGCGGCGGCGGGAGGGCGACGGCGGGCCACCGATGAGTCCGGCCCGCCCCGCCGGTCTGGGGAGCATGAGCATGGAGATGACGGCCTGGTCGGCGCTGTACAACGCCGCCTACGGACAGCAGGACCGGCGCCCGTTCTCCCGGGCGACGCTGCACCGCGTGCTGTCCTTCGCCCGCCCCCACCGCGCGCGGATCGTGCGCTTCGTGCTCGTGGGCATCGTCGAGGCGGTGCTCACCGTGGCCACGCCGCTGCTGGCCGGGCGCGTGGTCAACGCGATCACCGCCGGGGACCCGCCCCGGGTCGTGGTGGGCCTGGCCGCGCTCATCGCGGCGATCGCCGTGGCCGAGGCGGGCGCGAGCCTGCTCAGCCGGTTCCTGTCCGCGAGCCTGGGCGAGGGCCTCATCCTCGACCTGCGCACCGCCGTCTACGACCACGTCCAGCGGATGCCGGTCGCCTTCTTCACCCGCACCCGCACCGGGGCGCTGGTCTCGCGGCTCAACAACGACGTCATCGGCGCCCAGCGGGCGTTCTCCGACACGCTCTCCGGCGTCGTGAGCAACACCGTCACCCTGCTCCTCACGCTCGGCGTGATGCTCTCGCTGTCCTGGCAGGTCACGGTGCTCTCGCTGCTCCTGCTCCCCCTGTTCCTGCTCCCGGCCCGGCGCATCGGCAGCCGGCTCGCGGCCCTGGAGCGCGAGGCGGCGCGGCACAACGCCGCGATGACCGACCAGACCACCGAGCGCTTCTCCGCCCCCGGCGCGACGCTCATCAAGCTCTTCGGGCGCCCCGAGCGCGAGTCGGCCGAGTTCGCGCAGCGGGCCCGCCGCGTCCGCGACATCGGGGTGCGCACCGCGATGGTGCAGTGGAGCTTCATCACCGCGCTGATGCTCGTCTCGGCGCTGGCCCTCGCCCTGGTCTACGGCCTCGGCGGCTACTACGCCCTCCGCGGCTCGCTCGACGCCGGCTCCGTCGTCGCCCTCGCGCTGCTGCTGACCCGCCTGTACGCGCCGGTGACCGCGCTGGCCAACGCCCGCGTCGACGTCATGTCCGCCCTGGTCAGCTTCGAGCGGGTCTTCGAGGTGCTCGA
This sequence comes from Quadrisphaera sp. DVD1, assembly GCF_058932755.1. Lineage (NCBI taxonomy): Bacteria > Bacillati > Actinomycetota > Actinomycetes > Kineosporiales > Kineosporiaceae > Quadrisphaera > Quadrisphaera sp. DVD1. The sequence goes on along the minus strand of NZ_JBZYWI010000008.1, from coordinate 12,341 downwards.
CCTCGTGCCGCTCGTGCGCGAGGCCCCGGACGCGCGGGCCGTCCCGGACGGCCCGGTCTCGGTCGAGCTCGACGGCGTCACCTTCGCCTACCCCTCCGCCGACAAGGTGTCGCTCGCCTCGCTGGAGGACGTCGTCCAGCTCGACACCCGCGGCGGCGTCGACGTCCTGCACGACGTGTCCTTCCGGGCCGAGCCGGGGCAGGTGGTGGCGCTCGTCGGCTCCTCGGGCGCCGGCAAGTCGACCATCGCCTCGCTCCTCCCCCGGCTCTACGACGTGGACGCCGGCGCGGTGCGCCTGGGCGGGGTGGACGTGCGCGACCTCACCTTCGCGTCGATCCGCCAGACCGTGGGCGTGGTCACCCAGGACGGCCACCTGCTCCACGAGTCGCTGCGGGCCAACCTGCTCCTCGCCGCCCCCGAGGCCACCGACGCCGAGCTGCACGACGCCCTGGAGCGCGCCCGCCTCAGCGACGTGGTGGCGGAGCTGCCCGACGGCCTGGACACGGTCGTGGGAGAGCGCGGCTACCGCCTCTCCGGCGGGGAGCGCCAGCGCCTGACCATCGCGCGGCTGCTCCTGGCGCGGCCCCGCGTCGTGCTGCTCGACGAGGCCACCGCCCACCTGGACTCCACCTCCGAGGCGGCCGTGCAGGCCGCGCTGGACGAGGCGCTGGAGGGCCGCACGGCGATCGTCATCGCCCACCGGCTCTCCACGATCCGCTCGGCGGACTGCATCCTCGTGCTCGAGCACGGCCGGATCGTCGAGCGCGGCACCCACGCCGACCTGCTGGCCGCCGGGGGCCGCTACGCCGAGCTGCACCGCACCCAGTTCGCCCAGCCGGTGGGCAGCCGCTGAGGGCGGCGGGCGCGCGGGAGCCCACCTGGGGGATGATCGGCGGCGACCGCCGCCCGGCCCCCGTGCGGCACCCGTCTGCCGATGACCGCCAGCACGAGGAGATGCGGATGACCGCGACCCCTGGGACCACTGGGCCCCACGACACCAGCCCCGGCGCGCGCGCCGACATCGCGCGCTCGTGGCTGCTCGTCAACGCCGCCCGACCGGAGGGGTTCGACGCCGCGCGGCGCTCGCGCGCCGACCAGGTCGTGCTCGACGTCGAGGACGCGGTCGACCCCACGCACAAGGGCGCCGCGCGCGAGGACGTGCTGCGCTGGCTCGCCGCGGGCAACCACGCCTGGGTGCGGATCAACGACCACTCCACGCCGTTCTGGAAGGACGACGTCACCGAGCTCGCCGGCGCCCCCGGCCTGGACGGCGTGATGCTCGCCAAGACCGAGTCCGCCGAGCACGTGACCGAGACCTTCGACCGCCTCGGCGGGTCGCTGCCGGTGCTGCCGCTCATCGAGTCGGCCATCGGGATCGAGGAGGCCGTGTCCATCGCCCGGGCCCGCGGCGCCTTCCGCCTCGCCTTCGGCAGCGGCGACTACCGGCGCGACACCGGCACCAGCGCTGACGACCTGGCGATGGCCTACCCGCGCTCGCGCCTGGTCATCGCCAGCCGGATCGGCGGCCTGCCGGGCCCCATCGACGGCCCGACCGTCGGCACGAGCCACTCCGTGCTGCGCGAGCAGTCGGCCATGACGGTCGCGCTCGGCCTGACCGGCAAGCTGTGCCTGCAGATCGAGCAGGTCCCGGTGATCAACGAGGTGATCAGCCCCACCCCCTCGGACGTGACCTGGGCGCGCGACTTCCTCGCCGACTTCGAGGCCAACGGCCGGGTCATCCGCGACGGCAGCGACCTGCCGCGCCTGGCCCGCGCCCGCAAGATCGAGCACCTCGCGACGGCGTTCGGGGTGCAGCCGGCGTCCTGAGCCGGCGTGGGCGCGGCGGAGGCACCCGTCCGCCGGGTTCCGTTATCACGGACCGGGACGGAAAGGTGGGGCTCGGGGCTACGGATCGGGCGGCGGGCGACCGATGCACCCGGAGTGGACGCAGCGCCAGGCCCTCGGCCGTTCTTCGGGTCCCACGGCCCCGTCGTCGTCGGGCACCGGGGCACCGGGCCGGGCGCGACCCCGCTCGGCTACCGCGAGAACACCGTGCCCGCCTTCGCGCTGGCCGTGCGCCGCGGCGCCGCGTGGGTGGAGTGCGACGCGCAGGCCACCGCCGACGGCGTGCTCGTGCTGCGCCACGACACCGCCGGCGACGGCCTGGTCGTCGGAGAGCACCCGCGCTCGGCGCTGGCCACCCAGGCGCTCGACGGGCTCGCCGAGCTGCACGCGGTGCTGCCCGCCGACGTGGGCGTCGACGTCGAGGTCAAGGTCGGCGTGCCGGACGCCGACGGCCACGACCCCTCCACCGCCGCCGTCGTGGCGTTCGTCGCCGCCCACCGCGACGAGCGCCCGTGGCTGGTCTCGTCCTTCGACCCCACGGTGGTGCTCGCCACCCGGGCCGCGGGGCTGCCCGCGGGCTGGCTGACCGGCGAGGGCATCGGGCTGCACGAATCGGTCGCGGCCGGCGTCCGCCTCGGGGCCCAGGTCGCCTGCGTGCACGCGGCCGCGGTGCTCTCCACGCGCACCACGACGCTGCCCGTGGCGGGGGCGCTGCGCCTGGCCCGCCAGCACGGGCTGGCGCTGATGGCCTGGGGGGCGAGCGCGCGGCAGGTCCCCGCCCTCGCCGACGCGGGCGTCGGCGCCGTCTGCGTCGACGACGTCGCCGGGGCCGTCAGCGCCCTGGCCACCTCCCAGCTGCCGCGCCCGCGGCGCGCCCCCCTCGCCGCCGGCCCCGCCGCGGTCTCCGCCGCGGTCTCCCTCCTCCCGGCGGCCGCGCGCTGAGCGCTCCTCGCCGGCTCAGCGCCAGGCGTAGACGCGCCCTCCCTCGGTGATCGCCTTCCAGGCTCGGTCGCCGTCGGGGCAGGTGCTGATCGCGCTGCGCACCGTCAGCGGCCAGGAGCCGCCGCCGTCCCAGGGCTGGCTGTAGGCGGCGTCCCCGGTGCAGCTCTGCGGGAGGGCCCAGCCCGCCGGCACCGCGGCGTCGACCTTGCGCAGGGTCGGGTCCACGTCGGCGTCCGGGCCCGGGCGCACCACGGTGACGTCGGTGGTGCCCGCGGGCAGCCAGGCGGGCAGGGTGCCCGCGGGAGCGTCTGCGAGGACGTCGTAGCGGGCGGTGTCGGTCCTGCCGCCCAGCTCGCCGGCCCAGGCGCCGAGCGACGTCCCGGTGGCCGCGGGGACGCCGACGACCACCGCGGCCCCGGCGACCGCCGCTCCTGCCGCGAGCCTCAGCGCGGTGCGGGCGCGGACGGGTGCGCGGCTGCTGGTGGTGCTGGTCATGGGGGCTCCTCCGAGGTGGGGCGCTCCGTCGTCGCGACGGCTGCTGCCATCCCACCGGCGGAGCGCCGGGCCCGCGTCGTCCCGGACGGCGATCTGCCCGCTCCCGCGCTCCTCCCCCGGGCTGAGGCCCCAGCGACGGCGGGATGACGCAGCAGGCCCCGCCCACCCGGGGGGAGGTGGACGGGGCCTGCCGGGCGCCGCGGGGACGCCGTCAGGGGGTCAGCGGACGCTGCTGACCGTCGTGCTCCTGTTGTCGGCCGTGTCCGCGTCGTAGCTCGTCGACTGGACGCCGCCGAGGGCGGTGACGGAGCTGCCCGCCTTCGGTGCCTTGCCGGTGACGGTGAAGGTCAGCGACTGCCCCGGCGCCAGGCTCGGCGCCTTCCAGGTGAAGCCCTTCACCGACTTCCCGTCGACCACGACGGTGCCGGTGCCGCCCTTCGGGCTGGCCTTGCTGCCCGAGAGGGTGTCGGTGCCCAGCGCGGCGAGCAGGCCGGTGGCGGTGCCCTCGCCGTGGTTGGTCACCGTGAGGGTGTAGGTCACCTGGCTGCCCGCCCTGGCGGTGGCCGGCCCGGTCACGACGGCGGCGAGGTCGCTGGTGACGACCACGACGTCGAAGGTGGCGGGCTTGGCCCGGTTGCCCGCGGCGTCGACGGCGGTGCAGGTCACCGTCGTGGTGCCGATCGGGAAGAGCGACCCGGAGGCGTGGTCGCAGGTCGCCCTCACGAGGCCGTCGCGGGTGTCGCGGGCCTCGGGCAGGTCGAAGGCGACCTTGGCGCCCTGGGCGCTGGTGGCGGTGGCCGTCACGGCCGGCTGGCCCAGGACCCGGGGGGCGAGCTGGTCGGCCGGGCGCGGGGCGAGCTGGCTCGGGTCGACGATGCCCCAGTAGGCCGGCGTCACCTGCAGGTCGTCGTCGAAGGGCAGCGGGGCCTCCCACGGGCGGGCGGCCGGCCACGTGCGCAGCCAGCTGCGGGAGTTGTTGAGACCCCAGAAGGTCACCGACTCGATGGAGTCGGAGTGGCTGCGGAGGACCTCGAACAGGTCGCGGTAGTAGTACCCGTTCTCCGTCTCCGACTCCGCCTGATCCGTCATGCCCGGGCGGTGCTGCGGGGTGCCCGGGCCGCTGACGTCGGCGCCGAAGTTCTCCGCCGAGGTGCTGATGTCCAGCTCGGTGATGACCTGGAGCAGCGGCTTGCCGTTCGACCGGCCGAGCTCCTCCACCGCGGTGAGGGAGTCGTCGAGCCACTGCACGGGCCGGGCGAAGTCCATGTGCGCCTGGTGGCCCACGCCGTCGATCGGCACGCCGCGGTCCTGGAGGGCGTCGACGAGCTCGAGGTAGTCGGCCCGCTTCTCCGGGAACTCGGAGTTGTAGTCGTTGATGAACAGCTTCTGCTGCGGGAAGTACCGGTCCGCCGAGCGGAAGGCGTCGTCGACGAACTGCTCGCCCAGCACCTGGAACCAGCGGCTGTCGCGCATGTCGTGCGGGTTGGCGTTGTCGCCGTCGTTGATGACCTCGTTGGCGACGTCGATCGCCCAGATCGGGCTGTTCCCGTCCGGGTAGCGCGCGTCGACGTGGTCGGCGATGGCCTTGATGTGGGTGTCCAGGCGCTGGCGCAGCAGCGCCTGGTCCGCCGGGCTGCTCGTCAGGTCGCGGGTGCCGTCCTTGAAGAACCAGGCCGGGGTCTGGGAGTGCCAGGCCAGCACGTGGTAGTAGACCTGCGTGCCGTTCGCGTCGGCGAAGTCGAGCAGCCGGTCGAGGTTGGTGAAGTCGAAGGTGCCCTCGGTGGGCTGGACGACCTCCGGCTTCCCGTCGTTCTCGGGCGTGAAGGCGTTGAAGTGCTTGAGGAAGAGCTGCGAGGGGCGACCGACGGTCTCGCGGGAGTCGATGGCGGCCCCCACGTGCTCGAAGCCCTGGGCTCCGAGGACGTCCTCGAGGGCCGGGACGTCCTGGATCGGGGTCTGGGTGGACCCGGCCACGGAGACGTCGTCGATGAGGAAGCTGACGCCGGCGGCGCCCTCGACGTAGAGCTGCGCCTCGTCGACCGGCGCGCCGAGCGTGTAGGTGCCCTTGAGCTGGGTCCACGCGCCGGAGGTGACGACGCCGCTGGCGCCGGAGACGCCCTCGTAGACGGTGCTCGTGCCGGCGCGGTCGCGCTGCACGGAGGCCTGCAGGGACGCGGAGGTCGCGGACTGGCCGGGGGCGAGCTTGGCCCAGAACGAGACCTGCACCGTCTGGCCGACCGCGACGTTCTTCGTGATGTCGAGGGTCGGGCCCTGCCAGCTCTGCAGGCGGTTGGTCGTGAGCAGGGCGGTGGTGCCGGCGTGCTGGTCCGAGGTGGTGAGCTCGACCTTCGCGTCGCCGCGCGGGCCCCAGCCCTGCAGGCCGCTCTCGAAGTCGGTGGCGACGGGCGCGGCGGTGCCGGGCTGCGTCGGCGCCGAGGCCTCCCCCACGATCTTCACGTCGTCGAGGTAGAAGTCCTGGGTCTTGTCGGGGCTCTCCAGGTACAGCTCCAGCCCGCTGTTCGCGGTGGCGAAGGTGTACCGGCCGCTGAGCCTCGTCCAGCCGGCGTCGGAGACGGCGACCTGGTAGGCGATCGAGTCGTAGGAGGTGGTGCCGCCGCTGGGCGTGCGGGCCACGCTCATCGTGACCTGGTCCGCGCCCGAGCCCGAGGGCAGCTTGACCCACGCCTCGATGTCGTACGTGCCCGCGGGCATGATCGTGCCGGCGTTCAGCGCGGGGCCGTGCCAGGCGTCGGTGCGACCGGTGGCCAGCAGGCTCGCCGCCCCGGTGTGCGCCTCGGCGGTGCTCGTGGCGACCTTGGCGGTGCCGCGGCCGAACCAGCCCTGCGTGCCCGACTCGAAGCCGGCCTCGTGCACGGTGGAGGGCGCGGCGAGCGCGCCGGGCGCTGCCACCAGGCCCATCGACCCCACCACACCGGCGATCACGGCACCGGCTCCCAGACGTCGTCGTCTCATGCTGTGCTCTCTCCTCAGGAGGGGCCCCGCGCCACGTCGCCCGGGCGGACCGATCGCGTCTCGGAAGTTTCCGAGACGCGATGCGACGCAGTGAAGCACCGCACCGGCCGCCGGTCAACGGGGTCCGGCGAGTCGGCCGGGCGCACCGGTCGTGCCGTGCGGGAGCCCGTCCGCCAGGATGGGGTGGTGAGCGCACTGAGGAAGGTCGGTTGACCGTGGCCAGGCACCGGGCGGACGACGCCAGCGACGACTTCGACGCGGCCACCAGCGCCCTCGCGGACGTCAGCGGCGACTACACCGTCGACCCCGCCCACACGAGGATCGGGTTCCGCGCCCGGCACGCGATGGTGACCACCATCCGGGGCTCGTTCCAGGAGTTCGAGGGCCGGGCGCACCTCGACGTGGCCGACCCGGGCGCCAGCAGCGTCCAGCTGCGCATCTCCACGGCCAGCGTGGACACCGGCCAGGCCGACCGCGACGGCCACCTGCGCTCACCGGACTTCTTCGACGTCGAGAACCACCCCGACATCCGGTTCTCCTCGACGGAGGTGCAGCAGGTCGAGGAGGACGTCTTCCGCGTCACCGGCGACCTGACCATCAAGGACGTGACGCGGCCCGCGACCGTCGACTTCACGCTCACCGGGTCGGCCCAGGACCCGTTCGGCAACACCCGGGTGGGCTTCGAGGGCAGCCTCGTGGTCCGGCGGGCCGAGTGGGGCCTGACCTGGAACACCCCGCTGGACACCGGCGGGGTCCTCGTCAGCGACAAGGTGCAGATCGAGTTCGACGTCTCCGTGGTGCGCAGCGCCTGAGGGCTCCTCAGACCCGGGAGGCGGCCGCGAGGATGTCGCCGCGGTCGAGCTCGAGGAGCAGGTCGAGCAGGTCGTCGACGGTCAGCGCCGGGCCGGCCCGCTCCTCCAGGGCCTCGGCCGGCAGCGCACCGACCGGCACGCCGCGGCCGGACAGCCCCGAGACGATCCGCTCGCTGGCGTGCTTGGTCACTAGCGACGCGCAGCGCGGGCAGGTGAACTGGTAGAAGCTGCGCTCCGCGTCGCTGGCGCAGACGACGAGGGCGAAGTCGCAGGCCTCGAGCTCGAGCTGCCCGCACACGGGGCACGAACAGGTGATCGTGGGACGGCGCTGGGCGGGCGGCACGGGTCCTGGCGTGGACGTCGGTGGCTGGCGCTCGGGCACGGTGCCTCCTGAGGTCGCGCGTCGCCGCCGGGCCCGCGAGGTGCGACTGCGCGGACGAGACGGCCGGTCAGGGCGCGAACGCTAGCCGCACCGGGGCCCTCTCCGCGGCCACCACGCCGAACCCGGCCGACGCCGCGGTGCGGCGGGGCCGGCGACGACCCCGGCCAGGCGTCAGCGGGCGAGGCGCGCCCGCAGGGCCAGCAGCGCCTCCCCGGGGCGCACGAACCGCTCGGCCAGCGCCGTGAAGGGGCTGTGCCGCACGAGCTGGGTGGCGTGGTCGCCGTGCACCTGGCCGGGCCCGGGGGTCGGCGCGTCCAGGATGTCCGTGCCGTTGTCCGGGCGGTCGGTGGTCTGCAGCCGCCGGCCCACGAGGCTCAGCACGACGTCGGTCAGCGCGGGGCTGAAGCGCTGCCCCAGCACGAAGCCGAGCGCGGCGCCCCCGACGGCCACCTCGCGGCGGGGGGAGTGCGACGCGTGCACGATCGCGTCGGCGACGAGCTCCGGGGCGTAGACCGGCGGCGGCGGCTTGGTCATCACGCCCGTGAGGTTGCGCGAGTGCTCCCAGAACGGCGTCCCGATGCTCGCCGGCAGGATCGTGCTCACCGCCACGGGCGCGCCGTCCTCGGCCAGCTCCATCCGCAGCGCGTCGTAGAACGAGCGCAGCGCGAACTTCGACGCCGTGTACGGCGCGTGCAGGGGCAGCGAGCGCACGCCCTCGACCGAGGCGACCCCGATGAGCACGCCGCCGGAGCGCCGCAGCGACGGCAGCGCCGCCTTGCTCGCGGCCACGTGGCCGAGGAAGTTGACCTCCATCACGCGGCGGAAGTCCGACAGCGGGGTCTGCTCCACGGTGCCGTAGACGCTCACCGCCGCGTCGTTCACCCAGGTGTCGATCCGCCCGAACGCGCCCTCCGCGGCGGCGACGAGCGCCGCCAGCGAGGCGGGGTCGGTGATGTCGGCGGTCACGGCGAGGGCCCGCTGCCCCTCGGCCGTGATCTCGGCCACGAGGGCGTCGAGGGCCTCGCGGCCCCGGGAGGCGCACACCACCGCCGCCCCCTGCTCGGCGAAGGCCAGCGCCGTGGCGCGACCGATCCCGCTGGAGGCCCCGAGGACCACGACGACCTGCTCGCTCACGGGCTTCGGCATGCCTGGGAGTACCCGTGCCGTCACGGACGAAACCGGCGCGCCGGGGCCGTCAGCCGGGGCCCAGCCGGTCGAGCTCGGCCAGCACGTCGGCGTCCAGCACCAGGTCGGCCGCCGCGAGGTTCTCCTCGAGGTGCGCGACCGAGCTGGTGCCCGGGATGGGCACGAGCACCGGCGAGCGGTGCAGGAGCCACGCCAGCGCGAGCTGGGTGCGCGTGGCCCCGGACCGCTCGGCGAGCGCGGTGACCCGCTCGTCGGCCGCGAGCCGGCTGCCCCCGGCCGGGGAGGCGCCGAGGGGGAAGAACGGCAGGAACGGGATGCCCGCGGACTCGCACCGCTCGAGCAGGTCCTCGTGGGTGCGGTCCAGCACGCTGTAGGCGTTGGAGACCGTGGCCACCGGCGTGCGGGCCAGGGCGGCGTCCAGCTGCTGCGCGCTGACGTTCGACAGGCCCACCCGCTGCACCAGCCCCGCCTCGACCAGGTCGAGCATGCCGTCGAGGGCCTCCTCGAACGCCACTCCCCCGCCCTCCATCCACCGCAGGTGGGCGACCGGGACGCTGTCCACCCGCAGGAGGCGCAGGTCGCGCTCCGCGCCGGCGCGCAGCTCCTCGGGGCGCAGCGCGGGGCGCCAGGAGGCGTCGGGGCCCCGGGCGCCGCCGAGCTTGGTGATCACCACGAGGTCGTCGGGGTAGGGGTGCAGCGCCTCGGCGAGGATCTCGTCGGCGACGTCGGGGCCGTAGTACCAGGCGGTGTCGACGACCCGGACGCCGAGCTCGACGGCGCGCCGCAGCACCGCGACCGCCTCGGCGCGGTCGGCCGGCGGCCCGAAGATCCCCGGACCGGTCAGCCGCATGGTGCCGTACCCCAGCCGGGGCACCGCGCGGTCGGCCAGGGTGGTCGTGCCTGCTGCGTCCAGAGCCATGTCGGCCATGCTCACACCGCCGGTGCGGCACCGATCCCGCGGGGTCGGCGCGGCGGCGCGGCGGTCGCCGGCCCGGCGTCCTAGCGTGGCGGCACGCCGGGAGCTCCGGCGCCGAGCCGACGCCAGGAGGTGCGCCCGTGCTGGGCCACTCGCACGCCATGTCGGGACTGGCCGCAGGAGCGGCGACCCTGCCGTGGGCCCCCCTCACGGGCCTGCCCGAGCAGGTGGCCTGGGTGGCCGCCTGGGGCGGCTTCGCGATGCTGCCCGACCTCGACCAGGGCGGGCTGCACTGGCGCGGGGCGATGCCGAAGCTCTCCGGGTCGACCGTGGCGCGCATGTGGGGGCCGATCACGACGTCCTTCGCCGGCCTGGTCTCCACCGTCGCCCGCGGGCACCGCAACGGCACCCACGACGTGCTCCTCGCGCCGGTGGTCTTCGGGCTGCTCGCCGTGCTCGCGGCGCGCAACCCCTGGAGCTCCCTGGTGCTGCTCGCCCTGGCCATCGGCCTGGCGCTGCAGGCCCTGCACGTGGTGATCCCCGGCAAGGTGGAGTCCACGGTGGTGGGCAACCTGGTGCTCTCCTTCGCCGGGGCCTGGTGGGTCACCGGCACCGCGAGCACCGCCCTGGAGTGGCTGCCGTGGGCCGTCGCCGGCGGCGTCGTCACCCACATCCTCGGCGACTGGCTGACGGTGGGCGGCGTGCCGATCCCGCTCACCTGGCTCGACGGCTCCCCCGTGCGGGTCGCCGCGGGCCTCTTCCGCACCGGCGCGGGCGTGGAGCGCCTGGTCGCCGCGGCCTTCACGGCGGCGGCGGTCGTCCTCGTCTACCAGCGCACGCCGCTGCACGACCTGCTGGCCCCGCTGCTCGACCCGGTGCTCGCGCCCGTCCTCGCCGCGGGCTGAGAGCGGCCCGAGCGGCACGACCCTGCGCCTGCGCCGCTCAGGTGCGGCGGGGACGCACCCGGGTGCTGCCCGACAGCCCCGCCACCAGCGCCGTGGCGATGCCGGCGAGCACCGGCAGACCACCGAAGACCGCCAGGTCGACCGTCGCTCCCGTGCTCAGGCCGAAGATCGCCGTCAGCCCCCCGGCGAAGACGAGCGCGGAGGCCACCCGGGAGAGCACGAGGGCTCCGCGGGCCCGGGCGAGCACGACGGCCGCGGCCAGGAGGCCCGCGGCGGCGCCGACGAGGAGCAGCGCACCGACGAAGCGGTCCTGGCCCTGCTCGGCGAGGCCGACCACGAGCGCGCCGAGCGCGCCCACGAGGAGGGCGACGAGCGCCCACAGCAGGCCCAGGGAGCGAGGGGGAGCCGCCGGGGCCGAGCGGTCGGGCACGCGGGAAGGCTAGCGCGCGGGGCCCGGCGCCGTCAGCCCTCGCCAGCGGCGTTTCCGCCGCCGGGCGCCGGGCAGGAGGAGGCGTGGACTCCTGCCTCACCTCGCTGCAGCGCTCCGGCCTCACCTTCCGCGTGCGCGACGCCGGGCCGGCGACCGGGCCGGTCGTGGTGTGCCTGCACGGCTTCCCCCAGGACGGCAGCGCGTTCGACGCCGTGGTGCCGCCCCTGGTGGCCGCGGGCGCGCGCGTGCTGGTCCCGGACCAGCGCGGGTACTCCCCCGGCGCCCGCCCGGCCGGGCGGGCGGCCTACCGGGTCGAGGAGCTGGTCGACGACGTGCTGGCGCTGCTCGACGCGGCCGGCGCGGCGTCCGCGCACGTCGTGGGCCACGACTGGGGCGGCGTCGTGGCCTGGGCGCTGGCGGCGCGGGCGCCGGACCGGGTCAGCGCCCTGACGGTCCTGGGCACGCCGCACCCGGCCGCCCTGCGGGCGGCGCTCCCCCGCAGCAGCCAGGCGCTGCGCTCGGCGTACGTCGCCGCGTTCCAGGTGCCGCGCCTCCCCGAGGCGGTGCTCACCGCGCGCGGTGGCGCCCTGCTGCGCTCGGCCCTGCGGCGCAGCGGCCTGCCGCCGGAGCACGTCGAGCGGTACACGGCGCGGATGCTCGAGCCAGGGGCCCTGACCGCCGCGCTGGCCTGGTACCGGGCCGTCGTGCTGCGGCCGGCGTCACCGCTCGGCGGCACCGGCGCGGTGGCCGTGCCGACGACCCTGCTGGAGGCGACCCGCGACCCCTCCTTCGCCCCGGCCGCGGTGCGGGACACCGCCCGCCACGTCACCGCCGACTTCACCCGGCGCCCGCTGCCGCGCGGTCACTGGCTGCCCGAGACGGTGCCGGAGGAGGTCGTCCGAGCCGTGCTGGAGCGCCTGGGCCCAGCGGGCAGAGTTGCCTGAGGCCACTACCTTTGAACCAGTGCACCTGCTGAGCCCGTCCCGGTCGCTCGCAGCCGGCGGCCGCGCGGCCACGTCCCCCGCCCAGGCCGCCCTGCGCCGCCAGCGGCTGGCCGTGTGCCTGCTCTTCGCCCTCATGGGCACCACGACCGGCAGCTGGGCGGCGCGCGTTCCCGACGTGCGCGCCCGGGTCTCCCTGGACGACGCGGGCTGGGGCCTGGCGAACACGGCGTCGAGGGCGGGCTCGCTCATCTACCTCGTGCTCGTGACCGCGCTCATCGGGCGGGTGGGGCCGCGGCGGCTGACCGCCGTCGCCGCCCCGCTCATGCTGCTCAACGCCCCGCTCATGGCGCTCTCGACCCACCCGGCCCCCCTGGTGGCCGGCCTGCTCGTGCAGGGGTTCTCCGCGAACCTGCTCTCCACGCCGATGAACGCCCAGGCCGTGCAGGTCGAGCGCGCGGCCCGGCGCCGGATCATGTCGAGCTTCCACGCCTGCTTCAGCGTCGGCCAGCTCACCGGCGGGCTGCTCGGCGTGGTCGCGGCGCGCACCGGCC
>NZ_JBZYWI010000079.1:0-14020 GCF_058932755.1 Quadrisphaera sp. DVD1 | reverse complement strand
CGGCGGCGAGCGGCCGCGGGAGCAGGCGCAGCAGCGAGCGCGAGGGAGCCGGGGCGCGGTGCCGCGCCCGCCCCTCAGCCGGCCCGGTGCCCCCCGCTGCCACGCCGGGCATCGTAGGCGGGGCGGGCGAGCCGCAGGGGCGGGACGAGCCCGGAGGCGGCGAGCACCCCGAGCGCCCGGTGCTGGGCGTCGTCGAGGTCCACCGGAGCCGCGGGCGCGGGCATGCCCAGCAGGACGGTGACCACGCAGTCCGAGCACCCCGGACCACGGACCTGGCAGGTGTCGCAGTCGACCAGCACGTCGCACCTCCGAGAGCACCCCGCGGACCCCCCGCACGGTGCGCGCCGGACGCTAGGGACGGGGTCCGACAGCGCGGGGCCGCGGCGGGCGGCGGCGGTGCGCCCGACCGGGCTGTCGGCACCGCCACCTACCGTCCCCGCCATGGCCTCCCCGCCCACCGCTTCCCCGCGGCGGACCGCACCCCCCGCTCCTGCGCTCCCGGCGCCACCCGCCCCCGTCGGGGCCCCCGTGCCCGTGCAGGGCACGCTGGACGACCTGGGCACGCCGCTCGCCGACGTCACCTTCGTCATCCTCGACCTCGAGACCACCGGAGCGTCGGCCCGCGACTGCGGGATCACCGAGGTGGGGGCGGTGAAGGTCCGCGGCGGCGAGGTGGTGGGCGAGCTGACCACCCTGGTCCGCCCCGCGGAGCCGATCCCCCCGGCGATCGCCGTCCTGACCGGCATCACCAACGCCATGGTGGCCTCGGCGCCGCCGATCACCGCGGTGCTGCCCACGGTCCTGGAGTTCCTGCGCGGCTCGGTGCTCGTGGCGCACAACGCCCCCTTCGACGTCGGGTTCCTCGTCGCGGCCTGCGAGCGCACCGGCACGCCGTGGCCCGCACCGCCGGTCGTCGACACCCTGCGGCTGGCCCGCCAGGTGCTGGCGCGCGGCGAGGTCGCCAACCACAAGCTCGGGACGCTGGCGCGGCACTTCAGCACCTCGACCACCCCCACGCACCGGGCGCTGGACGACGCGCGCGCCACGGTCGACGTCCTGCACGGCCTGCTGGCGCGGGTGGGCGGCCTGGGGGTGACGTCGCTGGAGGAGCTGCAGTCCTACAGCGCCCGGGTGCCCGAGCAGCTGCGGCGCAAGCGCCACCTCGCCGACGGCCTCCCGTCGGCGCCGGGGGTGTACCTGTTCTCCGACGCCTCCGGGCGCGTCCTCTACGTCGGCACCAGCCGCGACCTGCGGTCCCGGGTGCGCACGTACTTCACCGCCTCGGAGAAGCGGTCGCGGATGGCCGAGATGGTCGCGCTCGCCGCCTCGGTGACGCCCGTGGTGTGCGCCACCGTGCTCGAGGCGCAGGTGCGCGAGCTGCGGCTGATCGCCGAGCACGACCCCCACTACAACCGCCGCTCGCGCCGCCCCGAGCGCAGCCCGTGGGTCAAGCTCACCGCCGAGGCCTTCCCCCGCCTGTCGGTGGTCCGCGAGGTCCGCCCCGACACCGAGGCCGGCGCGGCCTACCTGGGGCCGTTCTCCTCCGCGGCGGCGGCGCAGGCCGCCGTCGCGGCCGTGCACGCCACCTTCCCGCTGCGCCAGTGCTCGGGGCGGCTGCCGGCGCGCCCGGCTCCCGGCGCCGCGGCGTGCGCCCTGGCCGAGATGGGCCGCTGCGGCGCGCCCTGCACCGGCGCCCAGTCCGCGGCCGAGTACGAGGTGGTGGCCGACGCCGTCCGCACCGCGGTGCAGGCCGACCCCACGGCGGTGCTGGACGCCGAGGGGGCGCGGGTGTCCCGCCTGGCGGCCGAGCAGCGCTACGAGGAGGCCGCCGAGGTCCGCGACCGCGTGACGGCCTTCGTGCGCGCCGCGGCGCGGGTGCAGCGCCTGGCCCCCCTGGCGGCGACGGCGGAGGTGGTCGCGGCCCGGCCCGCTCCCACGGGCGGCTGGGAGCTCGTGTGCGTGCGCCACGGCCGGCTCGCGGGGACGACGACCAGCCCCGCCGGAGCCGACCCGAGGCCCGCGCTGGAGGCGCTGCGGGCGACCGCCGAGGTCGTCCTCCCGCCCGCGCCGCCCGCCCCCGCGTGCTCGCCCGAGGAGGCCGAGCGGGTGCTGGCGTGGCTGGAGTCGGACGGCGTCCGGCTGGTCTCGGTGGAGGGCGAGTGGTCGTGCCCCGTGCGCGGGGCCGGGGGGCGCAGGGACGGTCTAGGGTCGGCCGGACCCCGAGCAGGAGGTTCCGCGTGATCACCGCGATCGTCCACGTCGACACCGACGTCGCCCGCATCCCCGAGGCCGCCGCCGAGATCGCCGAGCTGGACGGCGTGAGCGAGGTCTACTCGGTCACCGGCGACGCCGACCTCGTCGTGGTGGTGCGCGTGCCCCGCCACGAGGACCTCGCCGACGTCATCGCCGACTCGGTGAGCAAGGTGGCCGGCGTCCGCGCCACCCGCACCTACCTGGCCTTCCGCGCCTACTCTCGCCACGACCTGGACGCCGCGTTCGACCTCGGCCTGGAGGACTGACCGCCGCAGGGCTCAGCTGGCCGTGGCGGCCACCCAGCGCTCCAGCACCCCGGCGGCCGCGCCGGAGTCGACGGACTCCGTGGCAGCCGCGAGCCCGGCGTGCAGCCGCTCGACCAGCCCGCTGCCGTCGTCGGCTGCCGCGGCGGCCGCCAGGCCCGCCGCGGCGTTGAGCAGGACGGCGTCGCGCACCGGCCCGCGCTCGCCCGCCAGCAGCCGTCGCGCGACCGCGGCGTTGTGCGGGGCGTCGCCGCCGCGCAGGTCTTCCAGGCCCGCGGTGGCGAGCCCGAGCTCGCGGGGGTCCAGCAGCGCCTCCTGGACCTGCCCGCCGGCCACCTGCCACACCCGGGAGGGCCCGCTGGTGGTCAGCTCGTCGAGCCCGTCCTCGCCCCGGAAGACGAGGCCGCGCGTGCCGCGGCTGGCCAGGACGCCGGCCATCAGGGGCGCCATGCGCCGGTCGGCCACGCCGATCGCCGCCGCGCCGGGACGCGCGGGGTTGGTCAGCGGCCCCAGGTAGTTGAAGGCCGTGGCCACGCCGACGTCGCGCCGGGCCGCAGCGGCGTGCCGCATCGCGGGGTGGAAGACCTGGGCGAAGCAGAACGTGATGCCGACCTCGCCGGCGAGCGCGGCCACCCGCCGCGGCGAGAGGTCCAGGCGCACGCCGAGCTCCTGCAGCACGTCGGCGGAGCCGCACGCCGAGGACGCCGCGCGGTTGCCGTGCTTGACCACCGTCCGCCCGGCCCCGGCGACGACCAGGGCGGCCATCGTGGAGATGTTCACCGTGTTGGCGCGGTCGCCCCCGGTGCCGACGATGTCGACGGCGTCCTGCGCGTCGACGTCCAGCGGGAGGGGCACCGCGTGCGCCAGCATGGCGTCGGCGAGGCCGGTCAGCTCGGGCACCGTCTCGCCCTTGGCCCGCAGCGCGACGAGGAAGCCGGCGAGCTGGGCGGGGCTCGCCAGGCCCTCCATCACCTGGCCCATCGCCCACCCCGCCTGGTCGGCCGAGAGGTCCTGGCGGTCCAGGAGCTGGGAGATCACGGAGGGCCAGGTCGGCCGTCCAGCACGCTCAGTCATCGTCCGTCCATCCCGAGGTGGCCCCGTCCGCCGCTGCGACGAGGGGTGCCCCCATACTGTCGTCCGTGGCGAGCACAACAGCGGTCGGGCAGCCCTCGACGACGGCCTCGGTCAACCGTCCGGACCTGGTGTCGGTGGGCACCATCGTCTGGCTCTCGAGCGAGCTCATGTTCTTCGCAGGGCTCTTCGCGATGTACTTCACGATCCGGGCGGTGGTGCCCGAGCTGTGGGCCACCGAGCCGGACCTGCTGAACATCCCCTTCTCCGGCACCAACACGACGGTGCTCGTCCTGAGCTCCTTCGCGTGCCAGATGGGCGTGTTCGCGGCGGAGCGCTACCAGCCCGGGCGCACGGGCGGCCTGCTCGCCGTGCGCTCCTGGGGCATGCGCGAGTGGTACGTGCTGACCTTCCTCATGGGCTCGTTCTTCGTGGCCGGGCAGGTCTACGAGTACGCCGAGCTGGTGCACGAGGGCCTGACCATCGCCTCCAGCCCCTACGGCTCGGTGTTCTACCTGACGACGGGCTTCCACGGCCTGCACGTGGTCGGCGGCCTGCTCGCGTTCCTCCTCGTGATCGGGCGCAGCTTCGCCGCCCGTCGCTTCGGGCACCAGGAGGCCACCAGCGCCGTCGTGACGTCGTACTACTGGCACTTCGTCGACGTGGTCTGGATCGGCCTGTTCTTCGTCATCTACGTGCTCCAGTGAGGCCGCAGCCTGCGCGCTCCGTGAGTCCGGTCACGTCTGCCGCTGTTCAGTTGGCCGGGGCCCCAGCAAGGAAGAGGATGTGTCTGTGAAGGCAATCGCCGCCCGCCGACGCCACCCGATGGCGACCGTGGTGATCATGCTGATCGCCCTGGTCGTGGTCGGTGGCGCGTACTCGGCCCTGGCGCCCTCGCGCGCCGAGGCGAGCACGACCGCCAGCGCGGAGGACGTGACCGCCGGCCGGGACCTGTTCCTGGCCAACTGCTCCAACTGCCACGGCCTGCAGGGCCAGGGCACCGAGGACGCCCCGACCCTGATCGGCGTCGGCGCCGCCTCGGTCGACTTCCAGGTCGGCACGGGCCGGATGCCGCTGCAGGCCAACAGCGTCCAGGCCCCCGACCGCACGGAGGACTTCTCCCAGGAGGAGGTCAGCCAGATGGCGGCCTACGTCGCCTCCCTGGCCCCCGGCCCGGCGATCCCGGCCGAGGAGTACACCTCGATCGTCGAGGACCCGGAGCGGATCTCCAAGGGCAACGAGCTGTTCCGCACCAACTGCGCCATGTGCCACAACGTGGTCGGCGCCGGCGGGGCGCTGACGCGCGGCAAGTACGCCCCGCAGCTGCGCGAGACCGACCCGAAGTACGTCTACGAGGCGATGCTGACCGGGCCCTCGAACATGCCCGTCTTCAACGACGCGAACATCTCCCCCGAGGAGAAGCAGGACATCGCGAGCTACCTGCGCCACCTCAAGGACAACGAGTCCCCCGGCGGCGTGGAGCTCGGCTCCATCGGCCCCGTGACCGAGGGCGCGTTCGCCTGGATCGCAGGCATCACCATCCTCATCGGCAGCGCGGTCTGGCTCACGACCAGGTCCTCATGAGCGGGTCGACGGCACCACGAGCAGCAGCGGGCAACAGCACGGCGGAGGACGCACGATGAGAGACGAGCACGTCGGCACCGACGTCGCAGCACCGGAGGGCCAGAACCTCCCCGACCGGTTCGCGAACCCGGGCGTCCCCGCGCACCGCTTCCGCACCACCGACACCGACACCCGCGCCGCCAAGCGCGCCGAGCGCCAGGTCGCCGCGATCTTCGCGATCTCGGCGCTGGGGTCGCTGCTGTTCATCATCAGCTACTTCGCCTTCCCGCTCGAGGGGAACTTCGCGAGCATCCAGCGCTCCACCTGGACGCTCGGGCTGGGGCTCGGCCTCGCGATCCTGGCCATCGGCGTGGGGATGGTCCACTGGGCCCGCACGCTCATGCCGGACCACGAGCAGATCGAGCAGCGCCACGACATCCGCGGCACGGACGAGGACCGCACCGAGGCGGCCGCGATCCTGCAGGACGGGTTCGAGGAGAGCGGCATCGGGCGCCGCTCCCTCATCCGCAACTCCCTCATCGGCGCCGGTGCCCTGCTCCCCATCCCCGCGGTGCTCAGCCTCGGCGACCTGGGCCCGCGGCCCGGTGACGCCCTCACCCACACCCTGTGGCGCAACGGCGTCCGGCTCACCCGCGACCCCGACGAGCAGCCCATCCGCGCTGCCGACGTGACCATGGGCTCGGTCTTCCACGTCATCCCCGAGGGGCTGAACGAGTCCGAGCACCCCCTCGAGGAGAAGGCCAAGGCCGCGGTCCTGCTGATCCGCCTCGAGCCCGGCACGGTCGAGGACGACCCCTCCCGCGAGGGCTGGGACGTCGACGGCATCTACGCCTACTCCAAGATCTGCACGCACGTCGGCTGCCCCGTCGCCCTCTACGAGCAGCGCACCCACCACCTGCTGTGCCCGTGCCACCAGTCGACGTTCGACGTGGCCCAGCACTGCCGAGTCGTCTTCGGGCCGGCCAAGAGGCCGCTGCCCCAGCTACCCATCTCCGTGGACGAGGAGGGGTACCTGGTCGCCACCAGCGACTTCCCCGAGCCTCCCGGGCCGAGCTTCTGGGAGCGCGGATGAGCACCAGCACGAACGAGAGCCGTCACACCACCCTGTTCGACAACAAGGTCGTCGACTACGTCGACGACCGGGTGGGCACGTCCAAGATCGTCCGGACCTTCGCCCGGAAGATCTTCCCGGACCACTGGTCCTTCATGCTCGGCGAGATGGCGCTCTACACCTTCGTCATCCTCCTCGTCACGGGCACGTTCCTGACCCTGTGGTACGTGCCGAGCATGGGCCTGACCACCTACGAGGGCAGCTACGCGCCGCTGTTCGGGCAGCAGATGTCCCACGCCTACGTCTCGACGCTGGACATCTCCTTCGACATCCGCGGCGGGCTGCTCATGCGGCAGATCCACCACTGGGCGGCGCTGCTGTTCGTCGCGTCGATCGTGGCCCACATGGCCCGCGTCTTCGTGACCGGCGCGTTCCGCAAGCCGCGCGAGATGAACTGGGTGTTCGGCGCCGTGCTGGCGATCCTCGCGCTGGCCGAGGGCTTCACCGGCTACTCGCTCCCCGACGACCTGCTGTCGGGCAACGGGCTGCGGATCATCCAGGGCGTCCTGCTGGCGATCCCGGTGGTGGGCTCGTACCTGTCGTTCTTCCTCTTCGGCGGTGAGTTCCCCGGCGAGGTGATCATCCCGCGCCTGTTCATCGCCCACGTGCTGCTCGTGCCGGCCGCGCTGCTGGCCACGATCGCCGTCCACCTGGCGCTGGTGGTGCTGCACAAGCACACCCAGTTCCCCGGGCCGGGCCGCACCAACACGAACGTCGTCGGCTACCCGGTCTACCCGGTGTACGCGGCGAAGGCCGGCGGCTTCTTCTTCGTCGTCTTCGGCATCGTGGTCCTCATCGCGGCGTTCGTGACGATCAACCCGATCTGGAACTACGGGCCCTACGACCCGTCACCGATCTCCGCCGGCACCCAGCCCGACTGGTACATCTGGTTCGTCGACGGTGCTCTGCGCCTGTGGCCGGGCTGGATCGGCTGGCCCGGCATGAACGGCGGCGGCATCCCGACCGAGTTCACGTTCCTCGGCGTCACGCTGTCCCTGAACATCATCCTGCCGGGCATGGTCCTGCCGGGCCTGATGATCGGCGCGCTGTTCGCCTACCCGTTCCTCGAGCAGTGGGTCACGGGCGACACCCGCGAGCACCACATCCTCGACCGGCCCCGCAACGCCCCCACGCGGACCGGCTTCGGCATCGCGGCGCTGACGTTCTACCTGGCGACGTCGCTGGCGGCGACGAACGACATCATCGCCACGCACTTCGACATGTCGATCAACGACCTCACCTACGTCTTCCGCACGATGGCCATCGCCGGCCCGCCGCTGGCCTTCTGGGTGACCAAGCGGGTGTGCATGGGCCTGCAGCGGCGCGACCGCGAGCTCGCGCTCCACGGCCGCGAGACCGGCCGCATCGTGCGCACGGCGGACGGCGAGTACTTCGAGGTGCACGAGCCGCTGGCCCCGGCCGAGCGGTGGGCGCTGGTGCAGCACGAGGAGGTCCGGCCCGTGGAGCTCGACCCCTCGACCAAGCACACGCCGGTCGAGCGGGTGCGCGCGAAGCTGTCCTCCTGGTTCTTCGAGGACCGCATCGCGCCGGTGACGCCGCACGAGCTCGAGGCGTCGCACCATGAGGGCGGCCAGGAGGGCGAGGCGATCTCCGGTCACGAGTCGCGCTCGGCCATCACGGGCAGCGGCACGCAGGAGCCCGCCGGCCAGCAGTGACGGCGCGCTGAGCGCAGCAGCACCAGGAGGGGCGGGGACCGGTCGGTCTCCGCCCCTCCTGCGCGTCTGGGGTGAGCCCCCTCCCCCGGCCGGATCGCCCCTGAGACCGGGCACGGGGCGCCCCCGGCACCATCCAGACGGGCACAGGGCCGCCCCGTGCTCGCCGCTGGCGGCCCCCGGCCCGCCGGTCGAGGCCGACCGGGGACGCCGGGCTGCGTGGAGCGCCCGCCACCACACCGCTTCGCGTCCCCGGACGCCACGCTCGCCCTCGCAGGCCCCTTCGAGCGGCCACGGGGCGCCCCCGCACCATCCAGACGGGCACAGGGCCACCCCGTGCTCGCCACTGGCGGCCCCGCCCCGCCGGTCGAGGCCGACCGGGGACGCCGGGCTGCGTGCAGCCCCCGCCACCACACCGCTGCGCGTCCCCAGACGCCACGCTCGACCTCGCAGGCCCCTTCGAGCGGCCACGGGGCGCCCCGCACCATCCAGACGGGCACAGGGCCGCCTCGTGCTCGCCAGGGCCCTCCGGACGCCGGTCAGAGCTCAGCAGTCCCGGGCTCAGCGCGTCCGGTAGCGCGCGTAGATCAGTCCGCTGTCGAAGCTGCGCTCCTCGACCAGCTCGAGATCGAGGCGCACGCCGTCGGGGAAGAACCGCTTCCCACCGCCGACCACGCTCGTGGTGATGAACAGGTGGTACTCGTCCACCAGGCCGGCCGCGATCGCCTGAGCCGCGAGGTTCGGACCGTCGACGCTGAGGTCGTGATCAGCCTCGGCCTTGAGCCTGCGCACCGCGTCCGGGTCGAAGGTCCGCTCGATCCTGGTCCTCGCGCTGGACGCCGACGCCAGCGTCGTGGAGTACACGACCTTGTCCGCGGCCTGCCAGTCGCGGGCGTACTCCAGGATGTGAGGCGGCAGGTCAGGCAGGGTGTGCGCGGTCTCCCAGAAGACCATCGTCTCGTACATCCGCCGGCCGTAGAGGAACGTGCCGACGGAGCGGAAGACGTCGCCGATGAAGGTGTGCACCTCCGGGACCTCGGCTCCGGTGCCGAGGTCGCCGTCCGCAGCCTCGGCGTAGCCATCGAGCGACGTGATCATCGAGTAGATGAGCTTCGCCATGGGTCTCCTCCGGGTACGAGCGCGTCAGTCCACCTGCGGTGCTGCACGTGGTGACCCCCGCACGACGAGGAACTGATCGATCGGCCGGCGGGCCCGGCGCTCGGACTGGACGCCAACAGCCAGCGGTGGCCGCCGGGACGCTGCTGGCCTCTCCGGACGACCGACCCGGCCCGCACGCGGTCGGGGGTGCGCACAGGGCGCCCCTGTGCCCACCAGACGGGCACAGGGGCGCCCCGCGCGCGCCAGCAGCTGGCGGACCCAGCCGGACCACGCTGGTCACCGGGCCACGACGGTCACCGGGCCACGACGGTCACCGGGCCACGACGGTCACCGGGCCACGACGGTCACCGGCCGCTGGCCGCTGGCCGCGCAACCTCCGGACGGACGACGGAGCCCCGCAGAGCGCGTGCTCTGCGGGGCTCCGTCGTGCGGTGGGCGCCTCAGTGGGCGTGCGCTCCGCGGTAGAACTCGTAGACCCAGCCGACGAGGGCGAGCATCGCCAGGATGGCCCCGACGCCCATCACCCACCACTCCACGGCCATGCCGAGGAAGGCCAGCGCGGTGGCGCCACCGACGGCCAGCGGCCACCACGAGTGGGGCGGGAAGACGCCCTGCTCGCCGGCGCCCTGGTCGATCTCGCCGTACGGGTCGTCCTCGGGCCGGTCGTCGATCCGACGGCTGGTGACGTAGAGGTAGCTGCCCACGAGCAGCCCCAGACCCGCCACCAGCATGATCCCGGTGGTGCCCACGGCCTCCCACCCGGAGAGGTAGCCGTAGGTGAGCCCGATCGGGACCGCCCAGAGGACGCCGCCGATGAAGATCCAGTACTCCGTCTTCACGTCACTTCCCTCGCATGTCGGGCTCGAGCTTCAGGGCGCTCTCCACGGCCCCCATGTCGGCCGTGGGCCGGTCGGCGGCAGCGATCTCCGGGTGGTGGAGGTCGAAGGCCGGCGACTCCGAGCGGATCCGGGGCAGCGACGTGAAGTTGTGCCGCGGCGGCGGGCAGGACGTCGCCCACTCCAGCGAGCGGCCGTAGCCCCACGGGTCGTCGACCTCGATCTTCGGGCTCTTCGCGGCCTTCACCACGGCCCACAGGAACGGGATCATCGAGGCGCCGAGGAGGAAGGAGCCGATGGTGGACACCTGGTTCATCCACGTGAACTGGTCGGTGGCCGCGTAGTCGGCGTAGCGGCGGGGGAAGCCGCGCACGCCGAGCCAGTGCTGGATGAGGAACGTGCCGTGGAAGCCGAAGAACAGCATCCAGAAGTGGATCTTCCCGAGGCGCTCGTCGAGCATCCGGCCGGTCCACTTGGGCCACCAGAAGTAGAAGCCCGAGAACATCGCGAACACCACGGTGCCGAAGACCACGTAGTGGAAGTGGGCGACGACGAAGTAGGTGTCCGTGACGTGGAAGTCCAGCGGCGGGCTGGCCAGGATGACGCCCGTCAGCCCACCGAAGAGGAAGGTGACGAGGAAGCCGATCGCCCAGAGCATCGGCGTCTCGAAGGTGATCGAGCCGCCCCACATCGTGCCGATCCAGTTGAAGAACTTCACGCCGGTGGGCACCGCGATGAGCATCGTCGTGAAGGCGAAGAACGGCAGCAGCACCGAGCCGGTCGGGTACATGTGGTGGGCCCACACCGTCACCGAGAGGCCGGCGATGGCGATGGTCGCGTAGACGATGCCCTTGTAGCCGAACAGCGGCTTGCGGGAGAAGACGGGGTAGACCTCGCTCACGATGCCGAAGAACGGCAGCGCGATGATGTAGACCTCCGGGTGCCCGAAGAACCAGAACAGGTGCTGCCAGAGGATGGCGCCCCCGTTCTCGGGGTTGAACACCTGCGCCTGGAGCACGCGGTCGGCGCCCAGCGCGAAGAGCGCGGAGGCCAGCGGCGGGAAGGCCATGATCACCAGGACGCTCGTGATGAGCACGTTCCAGGTGAAGATCGGCATCCGCCACATCGTCATGCCGGGAGCGCGCATGCACAGGACCGTGGTGATGAAGTTGACGGAGCCGAGGATGGTGCCGAAGCCGGCCATCGCCAGGCCGAAGACCCACAGGTCACCGCCGACGCCGGGGGTGAAGGTGTCGTCCGACAGGGGGGCGTAGGCGAACCAGCCGAAGCTCGCCGCTCCCCCGGGCGAGAGGAACCCGGCCATGACGATGAGGCCGCCGAAGAGGAACAGCCAGAACGAGAGCATGTTCAGCCGCGGGAACGCGACGTCCGGCGAGCCGATCTGCAGCGGCATGAGGGCGTTGGCGAAGCCCGCGAACAGCGGTGTCGCGAACAGCAGCAGCATGACGGTGCCGTGCATGGTGAAGAGCTGGTTGTACTGGTCGGCCGTCTGCACGACCTGCAGGCCCGGGGAGAAGAGCTCGGCCCGGATCAGCAGCGCCATCACTCCACCGAGGAGGAAGAAGATGAACGAGCTGATGATGTACATGTAGCCGATGGTCTTGTGATCGGTGCTGGTGACCCAGCGGATGACCACGCGGCCGTAGCTCTCCTTGCGCGCCACGGTGCGCGAGCGCGGGACCGCAGTCGCGGCCGGCGCCGCCTCGTAGTAGCTGGTCATGACTGCTGCTCCTCTTGGCTCACTTCGTCCTGCACGCCGTCCTCGTCCTGCAGGCCGCCGCGCTCCTCGCCGATCTGGTCCTCCTGCTGGTCCGGATCGGGGTCCACGCGCCCGAGGTCGGCCGGCAGCGAGCCGGTCTGCCCGGCGTCGCGCAGCGCGTCGAGGTGGTCCTGGTACTCCGCCTGCGAGACGACGGCCACCTTGAACAGCATGCGCGAGTGGTACTCGCCGCAGTACTCGGCGCAGCGACCGATGTAGACGCCCTCGCGCTGGGGGGTGACGCTCATGTAGTTGGTGCGGCCGGCGATCAGGTCCTTCTTGTAGGAGAAGGCCGGCACCCAGAACGAGTGGTTCACGTCGCGGGTGCGCAGGACGAACTCCACGGACTGGTCGACCGGGACGTAGATCGTGGTGATGACCTCGTCGGCGGCGGCGCTGGTGTCGATGCCGTCGCTGTGCTGCGGCGCCATGATCCCGGTGTCGTAGACGTCGGCGTCGGTGTAGTTGACGTCCCAGCCCCACTGCTTGCCGACGACCTCGACGGTGACCTGCGGGTCGTCGTAGCGCTCCTCGATGACCAGCTCGTCGCGGGCGGTGTAGAAGAACAGCACGCCGATGATGAACAGCGGCACGACCGTGTAGAGGATCTCCAGCGGCACGTTGTAGCGCAGCTGCGGCGGCAGGGACGTCTCGCCCTTGCGGCGGCGGTAGCGCACGACGCACCAGATCGTCAGGCCCCACACCAGCACGCCGAGGATCAGGGCCGCGATCCAGGAGCCCACCCACAGGTTCTGCACCAGCGGGGTGATGTTGGTGGTGTCCTTCTCGCCGGGGAGCCAGCCGCGCTGCACGTCGTCCGTGACGGCCTGGGAGCAGCCCGTGGTCAGGGCCGCGGCGGCGAGGCCGACGACGGGCCAGCGCCAAGCGCCTCGGCGGATCCGGGGTGGTCCCCCGGGGCGGTGCTGCTGGGCCACGTGCGTTCCCCACTCCTGACAGCCCGGCGCGCCGGGTGCAGCCGACTCGACTGCCCGCACAGTACCCCCCGCCCCCTCGGAGGGCCGGGGGCGGGCCACCCACCGATGCCGCAGCGTGGCGCACGTCACGGAGCCGGCTGCGCGCTCCCGCTCAGCGACCCGCCGGCGCGGTCAGCGGCGCGAAGGGGTCGGCCAGGGGCAGCGCCCGCTCCAGCCGGCGCAGGTACTCGCTGCGGCTGATCTCGACCACCCCGAGGGTGGCCAGGTGGTCGGTGCGCCACTGCACGTCGAGGAGGCGGCGGGGGTCGCCGTCGGCGCCCAGGACGTCGACGAGCCCGGCGAGCGCGACCTTCGAGGCGTCGGTCGCGCGGGAGAACATCGACTCCCCCGCGAACAGGCCCCCGACGCCCACGCCGTAGAGCCCGCCGAGCAGCTCGCCGTCGCGCCAGGCCTCCACCGAGTGCGCCCAGCCCAGGCGGTGCAGCTCGCCGTACGCGGCGGCGACCTCGGCGGTGATCCAGCGCCCGGCGCGGGAGGGGTCGGCGCACCCGGCCACCACGGCGTCGAAGGCGGTGTCCACCCTCACCTCGAACCGGGCGCGCGAGCGGCGCAGCGAGCGCGAGACCACGAGGCCGTCCAGCGGCAGGACGCCGCGGGGGTCCGGGCACCACCAGCCGATCGGTGCGGCGCCGCCGTCACCGAGCCCCATCGGGAACAGGCCCAGGCGGTAGGCCGCCAGCAGGGTGCCCGGGGAGAGGTCGGCGCCGGCGCCGGCCACCTCCTCGCCCTCGGGGCCGCGGCGCCGCAGACGCGACAGAGCCGCCGCCAGCCCCCCGGCGTAGGGGGACGGCGGCGGCTCCGTCGGTGCGGGCCGGGCCAGGACGGCTCAGTGGAAGGAGTCGCCGCAGGCGCAGCTGCTCTGCGCGTTGGGGTTGTCGATGGTGAAGCCCTGCTTCTCGATGCTGTCGGCGAAGTCGATCTCAGCGCCGTCGAGGTAGGGCTGGCTCATCTTGTCGACGATGACCTCGACGCCGTCGAAGTCGCGGGTCGCGTCGCCGTCGAGGAAGCGCTCGTCGAAGTAGAGCTGGTAGATCAGGCCGGAGCAGCCGCCGGGCTGCACGGCGACCCGCAGGCGCAGGTCGTCACGGCCCTCCTGCTCCAGCAGGCTCTTGACCTTGGCCGCGGCGACGTCGGTCATGCCCACGCCGTGGGTGCGCTCGACGGTCTCGTCAGCGGTGGGGGCGGTGAGCTGGGTGGTGTCGGTCATCGGTCCTCCTGGAGGCTCGCTCGCACGCGAGTGCGCGCTCTGGGTCGCGTCCGTGGCCAACGCGCGTCGGCCTCGGAGTGTTCCAGCGCGCCCAGCCTACGCCGCGGCGGCCCACCCGACGGCGAGCT
>NZ_JBZYWI010000078.1:0-14355 GCF_058932755.1 Quadrisphaera sp. DVD1 | reverse complement strand
GCGGCTGTCGGTGCGCACCGCGGTCGGCCCCGGCGTCGTGCTGGCGCTCACCGGCGCGGTGCGGGCTGCCGCGGCCTCGGGGGCGGACGGCGGCACCCGCACCGTCGTGGTCGGCGCACGGGTGCCGGTGCCGGCCGGGCGGCCCGCGAGCGGGGTGGGCGAACTGCTGTCGCGCGTGGAGTCCCTGGCGCCGGCCGGCCCGGTGGGGTCAGGAGCGGCCCCGCCGGGGCGGGTGCGGGTCGAGCGGATCTCCCGCGGCGGGGCGCCGACCGCGGCGGTGGTCTACATCCCCGGCACCCAGACGTGGTCGCTGCGCGGTCCGGTGCCGATGGACGCCGCCACCAACCTGCGAGCGCTCGCCGGGGGCCGCACCGCCTCCGGTGACGCGGTCACCCGCGCCCTGCGGCTCGCGGGCGTGGGTCCACGTGAACCCGTGCTGCTCGTGGGGCACAGCCAGGGCGGCATGACCGCTGCGGCGCTCGCCGCGGACCCCGCCTTCCGGGCGCAGTTCAGGCCGATGGCCGTGCTCACCGCAGGGGCGCCCCTCACGGGCGCCGACGTGCCGCCGGACGTCGCGGTGCTGGCCCTGGAGCACACCGGCGACCTCGTGCCGCTCGTCGACGGCGCCGCGCCACCGGACGACCCGAGCTGGACGACCGTGGTGGCCGACCCAGGAGCCGTGCCGCCGCACGGGCTGGCCGGCTATGCCCGCACCGGAGCCCTGGTCGACGCCAGCAACCACCCCTCGGTGCTCGCCTGGCGGGAGGCCGCGGCGCCGTTCCTCGACGGCGGCGGCGCCCGCTCGGTGGCCACCGACTGGGTCGCGCGGCGGGCGGGGTGAGTGGCCAGCCGCTCGTGCGCAAACCGCATGGGGCCACCCGTAGACAACGTCCCTCATCTGGCCCTGCCGCTTGCCTCCGCGCAGCGGTCGCGCGTTCGGGCAGTGAGCCTGGGCTCCGGCCCAACAAAACCTCTTCTGTGTCGGGCCACTTCGCCAGTCGTGTCGCCGGAGTGGCGGCTCGGGACAGAGTCTTGACAGGAAAGTCGTCTCCGTGAGATAACACTCACTGTCCTAGTCACCCGCCGAATGGAGCTTCATGATCACTGCCACCGCTCACCGCCGTACCCTCCGTCAGGACCAAACCTCGATCTTCATGAGCGAGCCCTTCGTCGACGCGACCGCCACGGTCGAGCTCCGCGGCTCGCAGGGCAGCTGGCTCGTGAGCGCTGGCGTGCTCAACACGGCCTACCGCGCACAGCTGCGCGCATACCGTGCCCAAGCCTGGGTGGACCAGGCCGGCATGACGCGAGGCCCCGGTGGGCAGCTGCGGCCGAGCAACTGCATTCGCGTCGTCGATGTCGCGCACCTGGTCGCCGCTACGCCCAGCCGTCGCCCCTGATGCTCATCAGCGTCCTCGAGGCCGCCCGTTCTCTCGGGATCTCCGGGGGAGCGGGCGGCCGCCTCGCCGCAGCAGGTCTGCTGGGTGACGTCACCATGCGCGGCACGCGCCGCGTTGTCGACGCCGCTGTAGTCATGGAGTTAGCTGCACGTCAGGAGGTTGCGGAAGACGCCCCTCGTGCCCTCGTCGTTCGGGTCGGTGGCCCCGAGCCGGTCGAGAGCGACTGGAGGGGCTGGATTGGCTGGTCCACCACCTGGGACGAGACCACCCAGCAGGACGCGGTCCGCGGCGACTGGATCATTGACCCCACGCAAGCGCTCGAGGCTGGCCGACTCGTCGTGCTCGTTGGCGGCTTCGTAGCGGCCGCTTTCGCCATCGCGGGCCTGGAGCGCTACGAATGGGACGAGTCCTCGCATCGGCATCGGGCCCGGTTCATAGTCGCCCGTGACGTGGAGGCCGCCGCTCCTTTCGCGGGACACAGGTGGAACCTCGGCCCCGGCTGGGCCGTCGCCGTGCTGGGCTAACGCGGGGCGGGCTGAAGACAGCTCAGTAAGACGCGCTGGAACGGTGCCTGCGGGGTGCAGCCCGGGCTGACCCGTTGGACGGGGCACTGTCCGATTGTGCAAGTGGTATCCCTGCGCCGTCCCTTGCCTCGGTGGCGGTTCTACGTGCCGGCTGGTCAACGGCCTGGCAAGCAGGCTGGCGCGGAACGGCTTAGGTCGTTGCAGGCAGGTGAAAGGGCCGGGTAGTGCGTAGGCCGGCGTGGCTGGTCTGCACCCCAGCCACCGCACCCGTGACCTACCCGTAGATAACGTCCTTTATCTACGGGTTCCGCTAAGCACGGTGGAGGGGCGCGGGGCGCCCTTACTGAGGGTGGGTCAATGGACTTCCCGTGGGGGCTCGAAGTACGGCAGTCCAACGACGGACAACTTGGTCTGCAGGTTCAGGTCGCTGGTGGCCACATGCACTACCGAGCCGGGGTGTCCCGACTGCAGCCTGAGGATTGATGCGATCAGCCGGTCATCCGGGACGTCCAAGTCGAGCCAGGATGGCAGGCCGTCACTGCGAGGCTCCACATGCTCGAAGATCACGGAGACTTCGCCGGCGACGCGGGCCCCAGCGCGAACGTCGCCGTTGTCACGCAGTCCCTTCAGGCGTCGATCTGCCTTGCGCGCGGCCTCGCGCAGTTCTGGCGTCCGCCCAGCGCGCTTGAGGTCATCAAGTTCTCGGATCACAGTGGGCAGGAGGTGCACGAGGTACTTCGGCCCCAGCTGGGCGCGGTAGATCGCAAGGTCGGGGTCGTCGAGCAAGGCATTGGTGTCGACGACCAGACGCACCGCATGACTGTCCTGGGGGAGAAGGCTTGCGAGGCTTTTGAGGTCAGCGATCGAGGCGGCGATCGCCGTCTTGGCGGCTTTGATGCTGCTCGGTACGGAGTGATCGTCGCCCTGGCGGGTCAGCCATCGCTCCAGTAGGCGGCAGGCGTCTTCCAGACGCCTGGCCACTTCTGGCGTCGGGTGAGCGAAAAGGAGCTGGAAGAGAGGCGCCCAGCCGCGGAAGTGTTCGAGCGCTTCCATGCGGGCGGCCTGCATGAGGTCGTCACTGGGGGCCCAGCCCCAGCTTGCGTAGCCGAGGAACATCACGCCGGAGTCTCGGCCGCGGTTGGGGTCGATGTTCTGGATGCTCGAGCGGTCGAGGATGCGCTTGTACAGAGCGCCGAGCTCGTCGAGTTCCTCCAGCAGTCTGTCGACGTAACTGGTCTGCTGGGACGCCCGAACGATGGCCATGTCGTGATGGTGCCCCCGGGGTACGACCGTCCCCGGACGCCCTGTGGCTCATCGACCAGCAGGCTCGATGGCGTCTCGCATCAGTTCGACGGCCTCATCCATGGCGTAGCGGCTCTCAAGGATGCCCAAGACGTCAGACGCGGACCAGGTCTGTCCGACCCGCCCTGAGCGGTCAGCGATGGCGTGGATGGCTCGTGTCGCGCGCAAAGGGTCCAACGACACCGTGTTGAGGGCGAACTCGTGCACGGGGAGGACTTGCAGGGTGCCGGGGAGCTTGGCGGCGGGAAAGTCCTTGAGGTTGGCCGTGACGATCGCTCCGGCGCCGGCGATGACGGCGGCCGCAGCCACGTGTTCATCGTCGGGGTCGGGCAGGCCAAAGCTGCCCTCCAGCGGCTCCCACCCGGTGACCTCGGCGTCGATGAACCCCGCCCGCATCTGCTCGATGAGCCGGTTGGCCCGCTGCTCGGCATCGCTGGGCGAGACGCCTCGCTTCTGCAGCTTGAGCGCCTCGTGGTGCTCCAGCTCGGCCAGGATGGCTGAGCTCCACACCGGCCGGTACATGCCCTCGATCGCCAGGGACAGCAGGAAGTCTCGCTGCAGGCTCGGCCACAGCACCGAGGTGTCGAGCAGTCCCGTGAACACGTCAGCATCCTGTCAGGACGCTGGTCCGCGGGCGCTGCGCGTCGTCGCCGAGACGGGCAAGCCTGCTGCGGACAGCAATCAGGAGCCAGCGGTGTCCCGGCGTCGGCGTGCAACGTCCCGGCGGGCTTGACGCAACTCGGTCAGCACCGTCTCGACGTCGGTCTCCTCGTCCATGTCGGCGCTCATGGCCTCCAGAGCGGCGTACTGCTGGCTGCGGCGCTGCTCGCGGAAGGCCAGCAAGTCCTGCAGCAGGATCCGGCGGTGGGTGCCGACCCGCTGGAAAGGGATCTTGTCCTCGTTGAGCAGCTTGACCACTGTGGGGCGGCTGACTCCCAGTAGTTCGGCCGCCTGCTGGGTGGTGAGGGTCTGGGTCTGCGGCACCACGGTCACTGCCAGGTTGTGGCGCATCGCCTCGATGACCTGGCGCAGCACCCGGTAGGCCTCAGGGGGCAGTTCGACCTGCTCGCCCATGGCCGGGCCGGCGAGGAAGTAGCGCGGCTGAGGCTTGCCCCGTCCGGCCTCCTCGTGTGCGGCGAGGAAGTCGTAGACCCGAGCCACCTCATCGTTGGTGTCGGGCAGGTAGGTCTCTTGGTCGAGTGGCGCGATGCTCACGGAACCTCCTTCGGTGAAAGAAACGTAACCTGTTTCGTTCCTTGCGTCTAGTCATCGGTGGGGCGCGGTGCTCCCTTGAGTCAGTGACGACAGCCACCGCAACGCCGCTCCAGGCAGAAGGGGCGCCCCGGTCAGGTAGTCGATGCGTAAAAGTAAAGTCTCAGGTATGGTGCACCGTCAGGAAGTCAAGATCGCTAATAGGAGATGGCATGGGTGCAGCAGGGCCGTCGCAGTGGGCCAGGGACCGTTTCGGTGACCTCGCTGAGGAGTTGCAGCGGGTCATCCCTCAGGCGATCCAGGAGGCTCACGGCTACGCACTGGCGGCGCAGCTGTCCAGCGGGCGTCGCACGCATGAGCCGTACGGCGCGACGTTGATGGTGAGCCAGTTCGAGCAGCTGGTGGAGGCCACTCGCGACCTGCCTGGGGTGGTGGCCCGTCGCCCCGCTGCTGCTGGGGCGCGCTTTGAGTGCGTCGTGATCCAGGACACCGCCGTGGTGCTCTACCCCTTGCGCTATGCCAAGGACAACTCCTCCCACGAGGACGCCCGCCTGCGAACCCCGGTGTCGGACCTGCGCAAGGCACTGCTGACGCTGACCCAGCCGGTGTTGGAGACGCAGTTGACCTTCGACCAGGCCGGTCTGGAGCCTGAGGAGCTGGAGGCCCAGTTCGCTGAGGAGGCTGAACTGCTGAAGCAGCTGGTCACCCTCGGGCAGGTGGTGATGATCGGCTACGCCAGCCACCCCGACCGCGGCGTGATCAACCTCGGGTGGGGAAGCGCCGAGCTGCTCGACGAGGACAGCGGCTCAGTGATTTGGCACCACTGGGAGCCGTTGCCGCTCGCCTACGCCGCTACCGGCCGCAGTGGCGGCATGGGTGGCAGCCCGCTGGGCGCCGTGCGCCCGCTCATGCCGACGCAACCGCCGGGTTCTCGCCCGGCGGGGCGCTTCGACGACTCCCCGCTGGACGACGACCTCGACCTCACACTGCGCAGTCCCCTGGCCGGGCCCCCCAGCAGCGAGGAGGAAGCGGCTCCGCCCAAGACCGGTAGTGATGAGGACGGCGATGACGACGGCGGAGCACGTTGACCAGCGCCGGACCGCGCAAGGGCCCAGAACAACTGCGCCTCCTGGCCACCCGCGACCTGCAGCGCGACACCGCTAGCAACCTCCAGCCGGACGCTGGCGGCCATGGCTCCAGGCCCGACCCTTCAGCCTCGGCGGTAGCGGCCGCCTTCGACCCCGCCCGACTCACCCAGGGACGCAGGCTGGCCGGCCTGACCAAACGAGCCGTCGCTGAAGCCCTAGGCGTTTCCGCCGTGGCGGTGGGCCAGTGGGAGGCGGGAACCACCGCCCCGCGCCCAGACCACCTCCAACGCCTGGCCGACGTGCTCGATGTACCGCTGGCCTTCCTCGCAGTGGGTCGCCCCTACGCCCGACTCGATGCCAGCGCCGCGCACTTTCGCAGCTTGCGACGCACCCCAGCTACACAGCGGGCACGGGCCATTGCCTTCACCGAGCAGGTATGGGAGCTGGCTCACGCACTGGAGAAGCGCGTATCCCTCCCTGCGGTTGACCTGCCCGGATTCACTGCCGGCGAGGTCACCCAGGAGAGCCTCGGCGCAGACCCTGCAGGTGCCGCTCAGGCGCTGCGGCGGCACTGGGGGCTGGGGGCCGAACCGATCCCCCACCTGGTGCGCACCATGGAACGCCACGGCGTGATCGTCACCCTGGTGCCCTTCGCCGGCAGCGCTACAGCCACGGTGGACGCCTTCTCCACCTCCCACCTGCCCCGCCCCGTCGTGGTGCTTACTCCGGACCGGGGCTCTCCCGACCGTGCGGGTGACGTCTACCGGCACCGCTTCACCGCCGCCCACGAACTCGGACACCTCGTGCTGCATCCCGAGGCGGCGCCAGGAGATGCAGTGCAGGAGAAGGAAGCGGACGCCTTCGCCGCGGAGTTCCTCACGCCCCGGCAGGTGATCACACCGCAGCTGCCGCCGCGCATGGACCTGCCCGCCCTCGAACGCCTCAGCAGCGCCTGGGGTGTGTCGGTGGGCTCCCTGGTCTATCGCTGCCGGGAGGTCGGCGCGGTTTCCGAGGCCGCGTACCGGCGCACGTACCAGCGCTTGAACCAGTTGCGCACCGTTGGGCTGTTCAGCGCTGAGCCTGTGCAGGCCTACCCCGGGGAAGTACCTGTCCTGCTGCGTCGCGCGTTCGACCTAGCTGAGACGCAGGGGCTGACCCTGCAAGCTCTAGCCGTCGAACTGCGCTACACCTTGCCGCGGCTGCGACTGCTGCTCGGCGAGGAGGATGCTCGCCCCCAACTGCGCTTGGTCTGATCAACGCTATGGGGCTATGGGGCTATGGGGCTATGGGGCTATGGGGCTATGGGGCTATGGGGCTATGGGGCTATGGGGCTACGGGGCTACGGGGCTACGGGGCTATGGGGCTACGGGCTGTGGCGATAGCGCTACGGCCGCAGGACCCGCAAGCTCCCTGCCACCACAGCAAGCTTGCGGGTCCTGCGGCCGCCCTCTTAAATGAAGGTGCACCAGGCGGGGAGCCGGGAGCGATGGCGCGCACCATCACCCGCGACTCCCCAGCTACCAGGGCTCGAGCGTGACCTGGACTGACGAGCGCGACCAAGTGATCGACAGTCTGAATCCCCGCTTCACAGCACCACCCCCCTCCTGGGGTTCGAGAGAGGCTCCGCCCCCCGCAGGGCGGGGCCTCTCGTGCGTCACGCCGGTTGGCGCCCGTCCATCGTCAGTGCGTGAACGGCGGCCGTGCAACTGCGCGGGCAGCACCCTTGCAGCGGAGGGACACGGCGCCTCGACATGGTGCACACCCTGCTAGCGCAGCGTCCACAGAGTGCTCCCGCGCCTTCCAGGTAGTTCCCTTGCAGGCCTGTTATAGGTAGAATTGCCTGTACCCCCGGAACCCCGGGTACCCCCCGTACCCCCGGTTGCCCCGCCAGAAAGGTCAGTGACTTGGCTCAGTCCACCGGCACGAGGACTCCTGAGTCTGCTCGACAGCTCCACAGCGCTGTGAAGAGGTCGGGCCGGCAAAGCACTGTGCCGCTGCCTATCGCCTTCGTCCGAACCCAGACGCAGGCGGTTCCTGTGCCGCCGCTGGCGCAGCTACTGCGAGGGGGCCGTGGAGGCGAGGTCCGCCTGAAGCTGTACCTGTCCCTGTGCCTGGTGGCCACCAAGGCGCCGCACGACATCCGGACGCCCATCCCTGCCCGGGCGTGGGCTGCGGCCCTAGGTCTGCGCGATCCCGACACCGCTGGGGCTCGGCGCGTCAACGACGCACTGCGCTGGTTGCACGACGCCAAGTACATCCGCCTGGAGGGGCGGCGGGGCCACCCCCCGGCCATCCAATTGCTGGACGTCGACCCTCTCGGCTCCGGGAAGCTCTACAGGGAAAGGGCAGGCTCTCGCTATCTGACGCTTCCCCTTGCCCTCTGGGAGCATCAGTGGATCGTGGTGCTTTCCGGGGCGGCTATGGCGCTTCTGCTGGTTATTCTCGAACTTCAAGGTGGCAGGAAGGTTGCCTATTTGGAAACCGGACGACACAGAGAATATGGATTATCGGGTGACACTTGGACACGCGCCTCCGCTGAACTTAAAGAGCTTCAGCTCTTGACGGTAGGCCGCATCAGTCAAGGCGACGACTTCGACTTCAGACGTATGCGAAACACCTATCGAATCGATATCGAGCGACTAAAATCTCCTCCGGCGTGAAGTAGCCTGCGGCGGTCCGACCTCGCATGGCAGTTCAAGCGGCAGAATCCTCTCGCGAGGCACCTAGGTCACTGCTGCGGTGAGGGATCGCTCGGCTGGCGTCCGCCGAGCTGGAAGAGCGCGAGGTCGATGTCGCGTGCGGACCAGGTGTTGCCGCTCTCGAGCAGTTCCTGGCTTGACGTCCCGCGGGCTGGGCGGCTGTTGGATCGGTGATGGGCAGGCGGCCCAGGGCGAGGCAGCTGGCGGAGTGCACCACGCGTGCGGCCAAATCCAGGCGCACGGCGCGCCGGATCCCGATCGCCACCGAAGCGACGAGCAGGGCCGCGCCCACCGGGGTCTGCAGGCCAGCGGCGGCGACGGGGTTGAGGAGGAGTTCGTGCTGGGCCAGGCCGAACAGCACCGTGGGCGTCGCCGTCACAATTCCGGCGTCCAAGCCCAGGCCGGGCAGGGCCGCGCCGCGGATGCGACGGGCACTCTCGCGGATGGTTGCGGTGATGACGGCGGGGACGATCATGGCAGGCTCCGGGGTCGCGGCGGTCGAGGAGTGCACATTTCGCGCTCATGGCCGCACCCGGCGGTCCGTATCGTCCGGGCCAGGATAGACCGGCCGGGCGACAGGCACACCGCATCGCGTCACTGGTGTACGCCTCAAAAACGACGGTTTGTGCGACTGTCCGTCAGTACCTCGACACGCCGTCGTGTCCGCGTCCAGAACTCGTGTCCACAACTGACGTCGCAGAACTTGCCTGACCGACGTTTTCGAACGGGCACGTGCCGACCCG
This sequence comes from Quadrisphaera sp. DVD1, assembly GCF_058932755.1. NCBI lineage: Bacteria > Bacillati > Actinomycetota > Actinomycetes > Kineosporiales > Kineosporiaceae > Quadrisphaera > Quadrisphaera sp. DVD1. The sequence goes on along the minus strand of NZ_JBZYWI010000078.1, from coordinate 5,387 downwards.
CCCGAAGGCAGGCGAGCTCAGACGCCGACCGCGCCTCCGTCTCAGGACGATCCGGCCGCCGCCCGGCCCCGGCGGGGCAGGGCGCTGGTGCTCACCTCGTCCATCTCCTCCAGCGAGCGGCCCTTCGTCTCGCGCACGGTCTTGAGGACGAAGAAGAACGACGTCGCGGCCAGCAGCGTGTAGAGGCCGTAGGCGTACGGCAGGCCGGCCTCGGCCAGCGGCGGGAACGTCGTGCTGATGACGAAGTTGGCGATCCACTGGGCGGCCGCGGCCACCGAGAGCGCCGCGGCGCGGATCTTGCCCGGGAACATCTCCCCGAGCAGCACCCACACCACGGGGCCCCAGGTGGCGCCGAAGAAGACGATGAAGAGGTTCGCGCCGACCAGCGCCAGCGGGCCCCACGCGCCGGGCAGGGAGATGTCCTCGCCGGATCCGGTGGACTGCGTGAAGGCCAGCGTCATCACCGCCAGGGACAGGGCCATGCCCAGGGAGCCGACGAGCAGCATCGGACGGCGCCCCACCCTGTCCACGATCGCGATGGCGACCAGGGTGACGACCACGTTCGTCACCGCGGTGACGACGGACAGGATCGTGGACTGCGACTCCTCGAAGCCGACGGAGTTCCACAGCGACGTGGAGTAGTAGAAGATCACGTTGATCCCGACGGCCTGCTGGAAGACCGACAGCAGGATGCCGACCCACACCACCGGAAGCAGGCCGAGCCGGGGCCCGCGCAGGTCGCGCAGGCTCGGGTCGTGCTCGCGGCGCATGCTCGCGGCGATGCTGGCGACCTTGCGACGCACGGCCTCGGCGCTGCGCAGGCCCAGCACCTGCTTCAGCACGCCCCCGGCCTTCTCCTCCTCGCCCTGGGCGATGAGGTAGCGCGGCGACTCGGGGACGCTGAGCGCCAGGCCGGCCCACACCACGGCCGGCACGACGCCGACGAGGAACATCCACCGCCAGGCCGCGAGGCCGAACCAGGTCTCCTCACCGGCGCCGCCCGCGGTGTTGGCGATCAGGGCGTCGGAGACCAGGGCGGTGAGGATGCCGACGGTGATGGCGAGCTGCTGCAGGGAGCCCAGGCGCCCGCGCACGTGCGCCGGGGCGACCTCGGCGATGTAGGCGGGGGCGATCACGGACGCCGCGCCGATGGCCAGGCCGCCGAGCACGCGCCACAGGATCAGGTCCCAGACGGCGAAGGCGAAGCCGGACCCGAGTGCGCTGACCCCGAACGCGACGGCGGCGATGACCATCACCCGGGTGCGGCCCATCCGGTCCGACATCGGCCCGGCGAACCAGGCCCCCACCGCTGCGGCGAGCAGCGCGCACGAGACGGTGAAGCCGCTGAGCAGGGCGCTGAGGGCGAACTGGTCGGTGATGGCGTCGACCGCGCCGTTGATCACCGAGCTGTCGAAGCCGAAGAGGAAGCCGCCCACGGCGGCCACCACCGAGATGGCGATGACCTTGCCGGTGGTGCGCTCGGCGTCGGGGTCCTGGGCGCTCTGCGCCTGCTGCGGCTCGGCCATGATCGCGATCGTCCGCCCGACGGCCTCCGCGCGCACGTCGGCGCCCACCGACGTCTCCCGGACCGCCCCTACGCTGCGGCTCCATGGCCACCGCGCACGAGCCCGCTCCCGTCGACGCCGACACCACTTCCGGGACGGCGTCCCCCCGGCTGCGCGCCGCGCTCGCCGCCCTGCCCGGGTACTCCCCGGGGCGCCCGGCGCCGGTGGGGCCCGACGGCGCCTCGTACAAGCTGTCCTCGAACGAGAACCCGTACCCGCCGCTGCCGGCGGTGCTCGAGGTGGTGCAGGCCGCGGCGGCCCAGCTCAACCGCTACCCCGACATGGGCTCGGCCGACCTCGTCGCCGCCCTGGCCGCGCACCTGGACGTCCCGGCCTCCCACGTGGTGCCGGGCACCGGCAGCGTGGGGGTGCTCGGCCAGGTGCTCCAGGCCGCGTGCGGGCCCGGTGACGAGGTCGTCTTCGCCTGGCGCTCCTTCGAGGCCTACCCGATCGTCGTGGCGGTCTCGGGAGCCACCGCCGTGCCGGTGCCGCTGACCGCCGACGCCCGCCACGACCTCGACGCGATGGCCGCGGCGATCACCGACCGCACCCGCCTGGTCATCGTCTGCAGCCCGAACAACCCCACCGGCACCGTGGTGGGCGCCGCCGAGCTCGACGCCTTCCTCGACCGCGTGCCGGCCGACGTCCTCGTCGTGCTCGACGAGGCGTACGTCGAGTTCGTGCGCGACCCCGGTGCCGCCGACGCGCTCGCCGCCTACCGCGCCCGCCCGAACGTCGCGGTGCTGCGGACCTTCTCCAAGGCCTACGGGCTGGCCGGGCTGCGGGTCGGCTACGCGGTGGCGCACGAGCCGGTGGCCGACGCGCTGCGCAAGACGGCCGTGCCCTTCGGGGTCTCCGGCATCGCCCAGCTGGCCGCGGTGGCGAGCCTCGCGGTGCAGGAGGAGCTGCTCGAGCGCGTGGACGCGCTGGTCGCCGAGCGCGAGCGGGTGGCGGCGGCGCTGGCCGAGCAGGGGTGGCGCCTGCCGCCGTCCGAGGCGAACTTCGTCTGGTTCCCCGTGGGCGGGGCGACGCCGGAGCTCGTCGCCGCGTGCGAGCGCGCCGGCCTGTCGGTGCGGCCCTACGGGCTGGACGGCGTCCGGGCCACCATCGGCGAGCCCGACGCCAACGACCGGCTCCTGGCCGTCACCGCGGAGTTCCGGCGCACCCACCCCGCCTGAGCGGGGTGAGGGGACGGCCGGGCGGGGACGGCGTGAACGCGACGTGCACAGCCGACCAACGCTCCCGTAGGCTACGGTCCCGTAGGTAAGGGTGGAGCGCGGCGGCTGCCGCAGGGGCGTGGAGGTCGCATGGTCGCTGGTCAGTCGTCGCCGCACGGCGTCGAGGAGGCGCACCCCGTCGTGCAGCTGCTGACCCCCGCCGGGGAGCGCGTGCACGACGACGAGCACTCACCGCTCGTCGAGCACCTCGGCCCCCAGGACCTGCGCGACCGCTACCGCGACATGGCCCTGGTCCGCCGCTTCGACGTCGAGGCCACCGCGCTGCAGCGCCAGGGCGAGCTCGCCCTGTGGGCCAGCTGCTCGGGCCAGGAGGCCGCGCAGGTCGGCGCCGGCCGGGCCCTGCGCCCTCAGGACCACGTCTTCCCCACGTACCGCGAGCACGGGCTGGCCTGGACCCGCGGCCTCGACCCGGTGACGCTGCTGCAGCTCTACCGGGGCACCACCCACGGCGGCTGGGACCCGGAGACCGCGAACTTCCACCTGTACACGCTGGTCATCGGGGCGCAGACCCTGCACGCCACCGGCTACGCGATGGGCGTGCAGCGCGACGGCGCGGTCGGCTCCGGCGACCCCGCGCGCGACACCGCCGTCCTGGCCTGCTTCGGCGACGGCGCGAGCGCCCAGGGCGAGGTCAACGAGGCGTTCGTGTGGGCCGGGGTGTTCAACGCCCCAGTCGTCTTCTTCTGCCAGAACAACCAGTGGGCGATCTCCGAGGGCAACGAGCGGCAGATGCGCGCCCCGCTCTACCAGCGCGCCCCCGGCTTCGGCTTCCCGGGCGTGCGGGTGGACGGCAACGACGTCCTCGCCGTGGAGGCCGTGGTCACCGCGGCCACCGAGCGCGCGCGGGCGGGGGAGGGGCCGACCCTCGTGGAGGCCTTCACCTACCGGATGGCCGCGCACACGACGTCCGACGACACCACGCGCTACCGCAGCTCCGCCGAGGAGGAGGTGTGGCGCGGGCGCGACCCGCTCGCCCGCCTCGAGGCGCACCTGCGCGCCAGCGACGCCGCCGACGAGCAGTTCTTCACCGACCTGCGCGCCGAGGGCGACGAGCTCGCCGAGCGCGTGCGCCGCGAGGTCCGCGCGATGACCGACCCCGAGCCGACGTCGATGTTCGACCACGTCTACGCCGAGCCGCACCCGCTGGTCGACGAGGAGCGCGCCTGGCTGACCGACTGGGTCGCCTCCGCGCCCGGCGCTGAGACCGAGGAGGCCCGATGACCACCCTCACGCTCGCGAAGGCCATCACCGCCGGGCTGCGCTCGGCGATGGAGGACGACCCGAAGGTGCTCGTCATGGGCGAGGACGTCGGCCGCCTGGGCGGGGTCTTCCGGGTCACCGACGGCCTGCAGAAGGACTTCGGGGAGGACCGCGTCATCGACACCCCGCTGTCGGAGGCCGGCATCGTCGGCACAGCGATCGGCATGGCGATGCGCGGCTACCGGCCAGTCTGCGAGATCCAGTTCGACGGCTTCATCTACCCGGCGTACAGCGAGATCGTCACCCAGCTGGCGAAGATGGGCGCCCGCCTGGGCGGCGCCGGCACCCTCCCGGTGGTGCTGCGCGTGCCCTACGGCGGCGGCATCGGCGCCGTGGAGCACCACAGCGAGTCGCCCGAGGCGTACTTCGCCCACACCGCGGGGCTGCGCGTGGTCACGCCGTCCACGCCGCAGGACGCCTACTGGATGATCCGCCAGGCGATCGCGAGCCCCGACCCGGTGATGGTCTTCGAGCCCAAGCGCCGGTACTGGGAGAAGGGCGCCGTCGACCCCGCGGCCCCGGCGCCCGCCCTGCACGCCGCGCGCGTCGTGCGGCCCGGCGAGCACGTCACCCTGGTCGGCTACGGCCCCACGGTGAAGGTCGCCCTGGACGCCGCGGAGGCCGCCGCCGCCGAGGGCACCAGCGTCGAGGTCGTCGACCTGCGCAGCCTCTCGCCCGTCGACTTCGACACCGTGCAGGCCTCGGTGCAGCGCACCGGCCGCCTGGTCGTCGTCCACGAGGCCCCGACGTTCCTGGGCCTGGGGTCCGAGCTCGCGGCCCGGATCACCGAGCGCTGCTTCTACGCCCTCGAGGCGCCGGTGCTGCGGGTCGGGGGCTTCCACGTCCCCTACCCGGCGGCCCGCGTGGAGGAGCACTACCTGCCCGACGTCGAGCGCGTGCTGGACGCGGTCGACCGCTCGATGGCGTTCTGAGGAGCTGGTCGCAGTGGCACAGGTGCAGCGCTTCGCCCTGCCCGACGTCGGGGAGGGCCTGACCGAGGCCGAGGTCGTCCGCTGGCGGGTCGCCGTGGGCGACGTCGTCGCGGTCAACGACCCGGTCGTGGAGGTCGAGACCGCCAAGTCCATCGTCGAGCTGCCGTCCCCGTTCGCGGGGGTCGTCGACGCGCTCCTCGTCGAGGAGGGCGTGACCGTGGACGTCGGCACGCCGCTGCTCGCGGTGGCCTCCGGCAGCGACTCCGGCGGCCACCCGGGGGCCGACGCGCCGCTGTCCGCGCCGGCGCAGGGCGTCGTGACCGGCCAGGGCGGGTCCGGCGTCGAGGGCGGCGCGGTCGCCCCGGTGCAGGAGGAGGCGCGCGAGGCGGTCC
>NZ_JBZYWI010000077.1:0-14767 GCF_058932755.1 Quadrisphaera sp. DVD1 | reverse complement strand
GTGGCTGCTCCCCGCGCGAGGCGGCGCTCGTGGCGGCGTACCTCTCGACCACCGCTCCCGCCACGGCCGCCTCCCGGCTGCTCGGCCTCGACCCGGTGACGGTCGCCGCCGTCCTCGCCCGCCTCGGGCCGGACGTCGAGGCCGTGGCCGCGGACGCCGACCGCGCGCTGGCGCCCGGCACCGGCGCGGCCCCGGGCCTGGCCGTCGAGTCCGACCCCCTGTCCGACCTGCTGCAGACCCGTCACACCCCGAGAGAGGACAAGCTCTTCGCCTCCTGAGGAGCCACCACCATGAGCCAGCACACCCACGACCACGACCACGCCCACGACCACGCGCCCAGCCGGCCCGACGTCGACCGCTCCCAGCGCCTCACCGAGCCCCCGCACACCCACCCCGGGCAGGAGTTCGCGCACAGCCACCCCCCGGTGGCCGCCCCCTCGCGCCCGCTCGACGGGCCGCTGCGGGTCGGCATCGGCGGCCCCGTGGGCTCGGGCAAGACGGCGCTGGTCGCCGCCCTGTGCCGGGCGCTGGGCGGCGAGCTGGAGCTCGCCGTGGTGACCAACGACATCTACACCACCGAGGACGGCGACTTCCTGCGCCGCCACGGCGTCCTGCCGGGCGAGCGGATCACCGCGGTCCAGACCGGGGCCTGCCCGCACACGGCGATCCGCGACGACATCGCGATGAACCTCGACGCCGTCGAGGACCTGGAGGACCGCTTCGCCCCCGACGTCGTGCTCGTGGAGTCCGGCGGCGACAACCTCACGGCCACCTTCAGCTACGGCCTCGTGGACGCGCAGATCTTCGTCGTCGACGTGGCCGGCGGCGACAAGGTGCCCCGCAAGGGCGGGCCCGGCGTCATCACCTCCGACCTCCTGGTCATCAACAAGACCGACCTCGCACCCATGGTCGGCGCCGACCTGTCGGTGATGGCCCGCGACGCCGCCGCGCTGCGGCACGAGGCGCCGGTGGCGTTCACCTCCCTGCGCGAGGACCCCGGCGCCGGGGTCGTGGCGGACTGGGTGCGCGGCCTGCTGGCCGCGCGTCGCGAGCAGGTGGCCGCTGCGCACGCGGGTTGAGGTCCTCGCCCGGCCGGCAGCGGGCGGGCGGACGGCCCTGCCGGTGCTGCGCGCGGACGGCGCCCTGGGCGCCCGTCGCACCGGCGGCGGGCCCTCCGGCGCGGCGCAGGTGCACCTCATCGGCACCGCGGCCGGCCCGCTCGGCGGTGACCTCGTCGAGGTCGACGTCCGGGTGGAGGCCGGGGCGCACCTCGTGCTGCGCGGCGTGGCGGCGACGATCGCGCTGCCGCACCGCGACGGCGGCTCCTCCACCGTGCGGCTGCGGGTGGACGTCGCCGAGGGCGCCCGCCTCGACCTCGCCCTCGAGCCCGTCGTCGTCGCCCGGGGCGCGGACCTGCACGCCGTCACCGAGGTCGCCGTGGCCGCCGGCGGCCACCTCGACCTCACCGAGCAGGTGCTGCTGGGCCGCTGGGGCGAGGCCCCGGGGCTCTGGCGCGGCACCGTGCTCGCCGACCTGGACGGCCTGCCGTGGCTGCGCCAGTCCGTCGCGCTCGGCCCCGGCGCCCCCGCGTGGGACGCCCTCGACGCCCCGCGGGCGCTGATGAGCCGCCTCCGCACCCCGGACGCCGACGCGCCCCCTCCCACCCCGGCCACCGCTGGCGGCGCGGCCCTGCTGCCCCTGGCCCGCGGCGGCACCCTGCTGGAGGTGCTCGGCGCGGACCTGGCCGACGTCGCTCGCGACGCCGCGGCCCTGGCGAGCCCCGAGCCGCGGCTGGGAGCACTCCACCGGGCGCTGGACGGGGCGGGCCGTCAGGCGGCGACCGCCGCAGCCGGCCTGGGACGAGGCGCCTGACCTGCGACGGGCGCGGCCGTGGGCCACCTGCGGGACGGAGTCGTCGGCGGAGGAGCGGTCGTGCGCACCGACAGGCCGGTGCGTCGAGCCAGCCGCCCGACGGGGTGGAGCCCGTCGCCGGTCGTCACGGCGACGACACCGAGGGTCTGGCGCAGCGGGCCCCACGCTCGACACACTGGATCGGTGGCTCCCTACCTCATCTCGGTCCATGCCGTCGACCACAGCCGCGCAGGCTCGCCGTCGCAGCATGATCCCGTGAGGGAGACGGTCGCCGACCTGCGCGCCTTCACCGACGCTCTCGACCGCGGCGGCGCTCTCGTCTGCGGTGGAGATCTGCGACCGGCGCGCGATGCGTCGCTGGTCCTCGTCACGTCGGGGGTGCCCAGCGCGACGTTCGGCCCGGCTGTGGCCGGGCCCGAGCAGCTGGCGGCGTTCTGGGTGATCGACGTCGACGATCGGCAGGAGGCCCTGGCCTGGGCGGGCCTCGCGGCAGCTGCCTGCCGACGTCCGGTCGAGCTGCGCCAGTTCTCGGGCTTCTCCGCTCGGACGGCGGCGTCGGTCGTCGGTGTTCCAGCCAGCTAGGGCGCCGAGGAGGAGCGGGCCCGATCACCCACCGGGGTCGTGGAGGTCGCGGTCGTCGTGGATGGCCTGCGGCCGCCGTCGGCAGGCAGCGCGACCCGCAGGACCTTCTCCATCGACCTGCCGCGCGCCAGCTCCTCGACCAGCTTGTCGAGGTAGCGGATCTTCTGCATCAGCGGGTCCTCGATCTCCTCGACGCGGACCCCGCAGATGGTGCCGGTGATCGACGACGCCTGCGGGTTGAGCCGGGCGGCGGCGAAGAAGTCCTCGAACGTCGTGCCCGCGGCCAGGTGGTCGCGCAGGGCCGCCTCGTCGAAGCCGGTCAGCCACTCGATGACCTGGTGGAGCTCGGCCTCCGTGCGCCCCTTCTTCTCGACCTTCGTCACGTAGTGCGGGTACACGGACGCGACGCTGGTCGTGAAGATCCGGTGCATCTGCCGAGGCTAGTGCTGGCGGAGGCGCCCAGGACAGGTCCCGCGGCTCACACGTGCAGGTCGATCGAGGGGTCCTCGAGGTCCCGCCCGTGGTGGACGTGCCCGTGCAGCGAGCGCCGCCGGTCCAGCCAGGCGACCACCGGGGTCGCCGTGGCGCCGTGCAGCACCACCGAGACGGCCACGGCCAGGCCGACGGTGGCCCAGACCTCCTCGGCGGGGAACGTCGCCTCCCCCAGGGCGTAGGCGACGTAGTACAGCGAGCCGATGCCGCGGACGCCGAAGGAGGCGATGACGGCGCGCTCGCGCCACCCGCCGGGGGTGCGCACGAGGCTGAGCATCCCCACCAGCGGCCGGATGACGACGATGAGCAGGACGGCGACGAGCGCGAGCTGCCAGGTGAGGGCGTCGAGCAACCCGTCGGCGAGGGCGGCGCCGAGCAGCAGCAGGAGCCAGGCCGTGAGCATCCGCTCGATCTGCTCGACGAAGCTGTGCGCCACCTGGTGGGCGCCGTGCGAGCGCTCGGCGTTCCGGATGGCGCACGCGGCGACGAAGACGGCGACGAAGCCGTAGCCGTGCGCGAGCTCGGTGAGCCCGTACGCCAGGAAGGTCACGGCCAGGGCGGTGAAGCCCTCCACGTTGTCCGAGAGCCGCAGGGACTCGATCCCGGTGCGGAAGAACAGGTGCGAGAGCACCCAGCCGACCACGAGGCCGCCGACCACGCCGACCACCAGGCGCAGCAGCAGGTCCTCCAGCGCCCAGCCGCCCAGCACGCCGCCGACCGTGGCGGCCGGGGCCGCGAGCGCGATGGCCAGGTAGACCGCGGGGAAGGCCGCCCCGTCGTTGAGGCCCGCCTCGCTGGTGAGGGCGAAGCGCACCTCGTCCTCGTCGCTCTCCTCGCTGGGCTCGGCCACCTGGACGTCGCCGGCGAGGACCGGGTCGGTGGGCGCGAGCGCCGCACCGAGCAGCACGGCCGCTGCCAGCGGGAGGCCGCCCAGCAGGCTGCCGGTGACGGCGACCAGCGCGATCGTCAGCGGCATGGCCACGGCCAGCAGCCGCCACGTGGTCGACCACCGGCGCCAGCCGACGGGCCGGTCGATGGCCAGGCCGGCGCCCATCAGGGAGATGATCACGACGACCTCGGTGACGAGCTTGGTGGCGTGCTCGTGCTCGAGGGGGCTGACGGTCGGGATCCCGGGGATGACGCCGAGGACCACGCCCAGCGCCAGGAACGCGATCGGGAGGCTGATCGGGCGCCCGTTGAAGACGCGCGGGAGCATCGCGGCGAGCAGCGCGCTGCCCCCGGCGAGGGCGAAGACGAGGGGCTCGAGCACGCTGCATCGTCTCCGCCACCGCGCCGATGCGCGCGTCGGGAGCAGCGCCGTCGCCGCGACCGTCCGGGAGCCGGGAGGATGGGCCCGTGCCGGACCTGCGCGACCTCGCCGCGACCACCGCCCAGCTCTTCGACGAGCTGCTGAGGCGCAGCCACCTGTCCAGCCCCTACGCCGTCCCCGGCGTCGTCGCCGAGGTGGCCGCGCTGCTGGGGGCGCGCGACGTCGTGCTGTCCCTCATCGACCGCGAGCTCGCGCACCTGGTGCCCCTGCTGAGCGACGGCGAGCCCGGCGTGCCGGCACCGGTGGACGGCACGCTGGCCGGCCGGGCCTTCGTCACCACGTCCGTCGTCCAGGCCGACGCCGCCGAGAGCGGGCACAAGCGGCTGTGGTGGCCGCTGCTGGACGGCACCGAGCGTGTCGGCACCCTCGAGATGACCCTGCCCGCTCCCGGCGGCGTCGTGGCCGAGGGCGTCGTGGCGCTCGGCGAGCGCTACACCCACGCCGTCGCCCAGCTCGTGGTGACCAAGAGCGCCTACGGCGACGCGTTCGAGCGGGCCCGCCGGTCGCAGCCGGTGAGCGTGTCGGCCGAGCTCATCGCCCGCATGGTGCCGCCGCTGGTGTTCTCCACCGACGGCCTCGTCATCGCGGGGCTGCTGGAGCCGGCGTACGCCTCCGGCGGGGACTGCTTCGACTACGCCGTCAACCGCGACACCGCCCACCTGGCGATGTTCGACGCGATGGGCCACGGCCTGGCCGCCGCCGGCGCCTCGGCCTTCGCCGTCTCGGCCTACCGCGCGGCGCGGCGGCGGGGGCTGGACCTCCAGGCCACCTACGCGGAGATGGACGCCGCGGTCGCCGAGCAGTCCGCCGGGGAGCGCTTCACCACGGCGGTGCTGGCCCGGCTCGACGTGGCCACCGGTGACCTGACGTGGATCAGCGCCGGCCACCCGGCGCCGCTGCTGCTGCGCCAGGGCCGGGTCGTCAAGACCCTCGAGGCGCCGCCGGCCACGCCGCTCGGGGTGCCGTTCGGCGCCGGCCCGCCCGAGGTGGCGCACGAGCAGCTCGAGCCCGGCGACATGGTGCTGCTGTTCACCGACGGCCTGCCCGAGGCGCGGCTGCCGGACGGGGAGTTCTTCGGGCTGGAGCGCCTGGCCGAGTTCGTCGAGGTCCAGGCCGCGGCGGGGTTCGGCGCCCCGGAGACCCTGCGCCGGCTGCGGCACGCGGTGCTGGGCCACCAGCGCGGGGCGCTGCAGGACGACGCCTCCGCCCTGCTCGTGGAGTGGCGCCGCGGCACCGAGCTGGCCCTCCTGCCCGACACCGTCTGAGCGGGCTCCTCAGTAGTCCACGCGGTCGGCGCGGCGCGCCCACGCCTCGAAGGGGGCGACCCGCGCGTCGTGGGCGACCTGGCGCACCGGCAGCGCCCAGGTCTCGCGCGGCGCGGCGAACAGGTCGTAGAACGCGCGGTCGTCGAAGCCGGCCAGCGCGGCGTCGTCGCGGTCGGCGGCGAACAGGACGCCGTCCACCCGCGCCCACAGCGCGGCAGCCAGGCACAGCGGGCACGGCTCGCACGAGGAGACCAGCACGCAGCCGGGGAGCGCGAAGTCGCCGACCGCGGCGCAGGCGTTGCGGATGGCGACCACCTCGGCGTGGGCGGTGGGGTCCAGCGTGGGCACCACGAGGTTGGTGCCGGTGGCGATGACCTCGTCGTCGCGCACCACGACGGCGCCGAACGGCCCGCCCCCCGCGCCGACGTTGTCGTTCGCGAGCTCGATCGCGCGCGAGAGCCACAGCTGCTGCGCCTCGTGGGTGGCGGTGGTCATCGTTCCTCCTGGGAGAGCCTGAGCCAGACCCTGTCACGGCTCATCGGCAGGTCGGTGAAGCGCACCCCGGTGGCGTCGCGCACCGCGCTGGCCAGGGCGGGGGCGACGGGGTTGAACGGGCTCTCGCTCATCGACTTCGCCCCGAGCGGGCCGAGGCGGTCGGAGGTGTCGGCGAAGAGCACGCGGGTGCGCGGGACGTCGGCCCAGGTGGGCACGTGGTAGCCGCGGAAGGAGGGGTTGACCGCGCGGCCGGCGCCGTCGATGCGCACCTCCTCGTGCAGGGCCGCCCCGAGCGCCTGCGCGACGCCGCCCTCGACCTGCCCGCGGCACTGCTCCGGGTTGACCACGACGCCGGCGTCGGCGGCGTGCACGCTGCGCAGGACGCGGACCTCCCCGGTGGCGCGGTCGACGGCGACGGTGAACGCCTGCACGTTGAACGACACCGAGCGCGGCGAGCCGTCCCAGCGGCCCTCGCCGTCCAGCTCGCGGCCGTCGGCCGCGGCCGCGGCGTGCAGGTCGGCCAGGGGCACCCGGGCGCCCCCGGCGAGGACGGCGCCGTCGACGAGCCGGCAGTGCTCGCGCGGCGCGCCGGTGAGCGCCGCGGCCTGCTCCACCAGCGCGGCGGCCAGCGCGGTGGCCGCGGCGTGGGACGCCTTCCCGGCGACGACCGTGCCGGTGGAGCCGAAGGCGCCGGTGTCGTAGCCGACGACGTCGGTGTCGGCCTGGCGCACGGTGATCCGGTCCGGGGTGGTCCCCAGGGCCACGGCTGCCAGCTGCGCGTGCACCGTCGTCGTGCCGTTGCCGAACTCCGCCGTGCCCACCGACAGCGCGAAGCGCCCGTCGGCGCCCAGGACGATCCGGGCCTCGGCGTGGTGACCGCGCGGCGGGATGGTGTCGATCATGGCGAGCGCCATGCCCTCGCCGACCGCCCACCCGGGCGGCGCCTGCGCCGCCACGGCCGCGCGGTCGGCGTCCATCGCCGCCTGGACGAGGTCGAGGCACTGGTCGAGGCCGTAGGAGCCGTACTCGACGTCGCTCACCTCGTCGCTGGTGGAGCTCATGGCGTCGCCGGGCACCACGACGTTGCGCCGGCGCAGGTCGTACGGGTCGATCCCCAGGGAGCGGGCGACCTCGTCGAGGGCCGACTCGACGGCGAAGGTGACCTGGCTGAGCCCGTACCCGCGGAAGGCGCCGGCGGGCACGGTGTTCGTGTAGACGGCGTACCCGTCGACCGCCTTGGCCGCGCACCGGTAGACGCCCAGGGACTCCCCGCAGCCGTGGAAGAGGACGCCGGGGGCGTGGTTGCCGTAGGCGCCGGTGTTGGAGACGACCCGCAGCCGGATCGCGGTGAGCGTGCCGTCGCTGCGGGCGCCGACGGTGGTCGTGATGGTCATCGGGTGGCGCGTGGTGGTGGTGGCGAACTGCTCGGCGCGGGTCAGCTCCAGGCGCACCGGTCGCCCGGTGGCCAGCACGGCCAGGGCCACGACGTCCTCGGTGAGCATCTCCTGCTTCCCGCCGAAGCCACCGCCCACGCGTCCGGCCAGCACCCGCACCCGCTCGCGCGGCAGGCCCAGCACGGTGGCCAGGGCGTCGCGGGTGAGGAACGGCGTCTGCGTGGACGAGCGCACCACCAGCCGCCCGCCCTCGTCCAGCCACCCGGTGGCGGCGTGGGTCTCCAGCGCCGCGTGCGCGACGCGCTGGGTGCGGTAGGTCGCGGTGTGGACGACGTCGGCGGCGGCCAGGCCGGCCTCGACGTCGCCGAGGTGCCCGTGCACCTCCGCCGCGACGTTGTCGGCCGGGCGCGAGATCCGCGCGGTCTCGGCGTCCTTGTCCCCGTGCACCGCAGGCGCGCCGGGCGCCATCGCCTCCTCCGGGTCGAAGACGGCGGGCAGCACCTCGTAGCGGACGTCGAGCGCGGCCACCCCGGCCTCGGCCGCGGCCTCGGTCTCGGCGACCACGGCGGCCACCCGCTGCCCCGCGAAGCGCACGACGTCGTCGAGGACGAGGGTGTCGTCGGGGTCGTCGCGGGCGCTGTCGTGGCGAGCGGTGGAGAAGGCCACGCCCGGGTCGTCGGCGCTGGTGAGCACCCGCACGACCCCGGGAACGGCGAGCGCGGCGGTGGCGTCGACGCCGAGCACCCGGGCGGAGGCGTGCGGGGAGCGGGCGAGCTTGAGGTGCAGGAGCCCGGGCGGCGGCGGGCCGTCGAGGGTGAAGCGCGCGGTGCCGGTGACCACGGCCGGGCCCGCCGGGGCCGGGGTGCTCGTCCCGGCGGCGGCGCCCGGCGGGGCGTCCTCGACGGTGCGCACCCCGGCCACGGCGTCGGCGATCGAGCGGTAGCCGGTGCAGCGGCACAGGTTGCCCTTGAACGCCCGCGCCGGGTCGGCCCGCAGCGCCTCCCCCCGGCGGCCGGGCGCCTGCTCGAGCGCCACGGCCGTCATGACCATGCCGGGGGTGCAGAACCCGCACTGGAAGCCCTGGGCAGCCACGAAGGCGCACTGCACCGGGTGCAGCCGGCGCGCCCCGTCCGGGCCCGCGGCCTCCGGGCCGTCGGCCTCCGTGCCCTGGCCGGCGAGACCCTCGACGGTGGTGACCTCGCAGCCTGCGGCGCGGGCCGCCGGGTAGAGGCAGCTGTGCACCGCCTGGCCGTCGACGTGCACCGTGCACGCGCCGCAGTCGCCGGAGTCGCAGCCCTTCTTCACCCCTGACCAGCCCTGCTCGCGCAGGTAGGTGCGCAGGCACTGCCCCGGGCGCGGGGCGGCCTCGTGCCTGCGGCCGTTGACGACGACCGGCTCCTGCCCACCCGTCGCGCTCACGCGGCCGTCAGCTCCTCGACGACCTCGGCGGCCGCGGCCAGCGCCATCGCCCGGCGCCACGCGGGGTGGCCGTGCACGTCGTCGTGCCACAGGTGGCCGGGCACCGCGGCGTCCAGCGCGGCGGCGGCCCCCGCCCCGCCGCCCGCGCCCGCCGCGGTGGCCCAGCGCAGCTGCACCGGACGCCGGGTGGCGGCGGTGACGGTCAGCACGAGCGCCCCGCCGGCGTCCCGGCGCCCGACGACGAGCGAGCCCGAGCGGCCCAGCGGCGCCAGGGAGTGCCGGCGCAGCGCCGTGCGCGCCGCCAGGGACGCCGCGGGCAGGTGCACCGCGCGCAGCAGCTCCCCCGCCTCCAGGGCGGTGGTGCCGTCGCTGGTGACGAGCTCGGCGACCGGCACCGCACGGACGCCGCCGGCCGGGCCCCAGAGGGTCGCGACGCCGTCGAGCGCCGCGGCGAGCGAGACCATCGGCGCCGCGGGCAGCGCGGTGGCGATGTTGCCCCCGACGGTGGCCACCGCCTGCACCTTCCAGCCGGCCAGGAAGGCGTCGCAGCACGCGCCGACCAGCGGGGCGGCCGGCGCGGACGACGCCGCGCCCCAGTCCTGCAGCTGGGCGATGGTCGCGGTGGCCGCGACCGACAGGCCCGTCGCGTCCTCGACCAGCGGCGGCCAGCCGAGCGCCGTGAGGTCCAGCAGGCGCCGCAGGTGCGGCTGCGGCTCGGAGAACAGCCACGTGCCGCCCGCGAGGTAGGCGTCGCCGTCGCGGAACTGGGCCGGGCCGGTCGCGGGGGCCAGCTCCGTCACCGTGGGAAGGTCCACGCCCGTCCTCCTCGTCCGTCCGCCGGTCCGTCCGTGCGCGCGTCGGCGGAGACTACGTCGCTCCCGGGCCTCTCGGGCGGCGCGCGACCGGATCGCTCGCACGGCGCCTTGCGCCACCTGCTCCCGGCGGCACCGGCGCACCCGTCCTACGCTGACGCCCATGGCTGACCTGCCCGGGCCCGAGGCGGCGGAGCACCGCGCCGACGAGCTCGAGCGCGACGAGGCGCGCGCCCACGAAGACCTCACCCGCCTCGAGGCCGAGGAGCAGGAGGAGGGCCTCTCCCCCGGCCGCCTCCGCGCCCTCGCGGACGCCCGCGACGTCCTCGCCGACCGCCTCGACACGATCGCCGGCGCCTGGGACGACCTCGCCGACGACCGCGACGTGGCCGCGGAGGCCCGCGACCGCACCGCGTCCCGCCAGGACAGCGCGGCGTCCCGGGCGGCCGCGGAGCGCGGCGAGCCGGACACGGGTGCCGGCGAGCGCCACCGCGCCGCCGTGCTGCGGGACTGGGCCGCCTCGAACCGCCTCGACGCCCGCACCGACCGCCACCGGAGCGCCCGCGCCCGCGACCTGGCGCAGCAGGCGCGCCAGCGGGCCGCCAAGGACCGTGCCGCCGGGAACGGGTCGGAGAGCCGCGACGACGAGGACGCGCCCGCCACCGAGACCGCGCCCCCACCGCCCCGCGAGGGCGGCCGGTGAGCGCTGCCGAGGTCGCACGGCGCTCCTCGGTGCTGCCGGCGGTGCCCAGCTCCGTCCGGCGGGCGCGGTCGCTGGCCCAGGAGCTGTGCGCGGACACCGCGCTCGCCGAGCAGCAGCGCGACCTCGTCGTCCTGCTCGTCAGCGAGGTCGTCACCAACGCGATCCTCCACGCGGGCAGCGAGGCGCGGCTGACGATCACCACGACGGCGACGTCGGTGCTCGTCGAGGTCGGCGACGACAGCCGCGAGCACCCCCAGGTGCTCGACCTGGGCCTGGCCGCGCCCTCGGGGCGCGGCGTCGGGTTCCTCGACCGCCTGGCCACCGCCTGGGGCGTGCGCGACACCGCGGACGGGAAGGTCGTCTGGTTCACCGTCGACGCCGTGTGAGCGCGCCCGCGACGCCGGGCGGCCCTCGCCCGTCCGGCCTACCCTGGCAGGGGTCGTCGAACCCACGGCCCCGGTCCAGGCTCCGCAGGAGCAGCCTTGTCCCACGACGCAGCCCTTCCCTCGCCCCCCTGCTCTCCTCCTCCGGCGCACCCGGCGGTGCACGTGGAGCGGGCGGCGCAGCCCGGCGTGGCACGGGTCGCCCTGCGCGGCGAGATCGACCTCGCGAGCCGCTGGCCGCTGCTGGAGGTCCGTGACTGGCTCGTCGACCACGGGCTGACCCCCTGGGTCGACGCGTCCGCGGTGACCTTCATGGACGCGTCCGGCTGGGCCGCGGTGCGCCAGCTGACCGCTGACGGCTGCGAGCCGCTCCTGCACGCCCCCAGCCCAGCGGCCCGGCACCTGCTGTCCCTCCTCGCCGAGGTGGCCGACGTGCCGAGGACCCTCGCCAGGGCCGCCGAGGGCCCGCGCACCCGGGTGCGCACGCTGGAGCTCATCGACCGGGCCGAGGGCCTGCTCGTCGCCCAGCGGGGGTGGACGCCGGCGCAGGCCCAGCAGCACCTCAGCGCCACCGCGGAGCAGGACGGCAGCACCGTCGTGCACGTGGCCCGCGAGGTCCTCGAGCGCTCACGGCGCCTGGCCTCCGGCTAGTTCCGCGCCCATGAGCACCCGCGCGCTGCCCCGCAGCACCCCGGCGGCCGAGGGGGTCGACGCCCGCGGCGTGGCGGCCCTCCTCGACGCGCTGGAGGCCGACCCCGGCACCGACCCGCACAGCGTCATGGTCCTGCGCCACGGCAGGGTCGTCGCCGAGGGCTGGTGGTCGCCGTACTCGGCCGAGCGCCCCCACCTGCTGTACTCGCTGAGCAAGAGCTTCACGTCGGCGGCCGCCGGCCTCGCGGTCGCCGAGGGGCTGCTGGGCCTGGACGACCGGGTGCTGGCCCACTTCCCCGAGCTCGACGCGGAGATCACCGACCCGCGGAGCCGGGCGCTGCTCGTGCGGCACGTGGCGGCCATGGCGAGCGGGCACGTCGACGACACGTGGGACCGCGCCGTCGCCGCCGACCCGGGTGAGCCGGTCCGCGGCTTCCTCCTGCTGCCGCCGGACGAGGAGCCGGGCAGCGTCTTCGCCTACAACCAGTCGGCCACCCACGCGCTCGGCGCCATCGTCCAGCGGGTGTCGGGGCAGACGCTGACCGAGTACCTGCGCCCGCGCCTGCTCGACCCGCTCGGCATCGGCGCCGTCGGCTGGCAGCAGCACCCCGCCGGGCGCGACCTGGGCTTCACCGGGCTGCACGCGACGACCGACGCCGTCGCGCGGCTGGGCCAGCTCCACCTGCAGGGCGGCGCCTGGGACGGCGTCCAGCTGCTGCCGGCCGCATGGGTCGCCGAGGCCACCGCGCGCCACGTCGCCACGACCGGCGACAGCCCCGACTGGCAGCAGGGCTACGGGTTCCAGTTCTGGATGTCCCAGCACGGGTACCGCGGCGACGGCGCCTACGGGCAGTTCTGCGTCGTCCTGCCCGAGCACGACGCCGTCCTCGCCATCACCGCTGCCACCACCGAGATGCAGAGCGTGCTGGACGCCGTCTGGGCCCACCTCCTGCCGGCCCTCGCGCCCGCCGCGCTCCCGGAGAGCGACGCCGACACCGCCCTCGCGGAGCGCCTCGCCCACCTCGCCCTCCCCGCGGTGGCGGGGCGGGCGGCGCCCCCGGCGGACCGGGCGGCCTGGTCCGGCGCCGCCTTCACCCCGGCCGGGGGCCGCGGCCCGGAGCGGCCGTCGCTGACCGGCGTCCGGGTCGCCGAGGACGGCGACGGGTGGCTGGTGTCGCTCAGCGACGACACCTCCACCGTCTCCTGCCCGCTGGGCACCGACGGCTGGCGGGTCTCGGAGCCGGTGGTGGCGCCGGTGGGCGGCGCGCTGCCGGTCGCGGTCAGCGGCGGCTGGACCGACGCGCAGGCGCTGCGCTTCGACGTCCTCTTCCTGGAGACCCCGCACCGCCTCGTCGTGACGTGCACGCTCTCCAGCGGCACCGTCGACGCCCGCTGGGCGACCGTGCCGCTGCGCGCCGACCACCTCCACGACCTGCGCTCACCGGCCACCCGCCGCTGAGCCCCGCGCTCACGCGCCCTTCAGGACCGCCTCCGCGAAGCCGGCGGCGCGCAGGCGCAGGGTCGTGATGCGCTCCTGGCGCGCCGCCTCGCGGTCGAAGCCGGCGTAGGCCAGCGGCGGCAGCCGGCGGACGTTGGCCGAGCACTCGAAGTCCTGGCAGACCAGCGTGCCCACGGTGCTGCCGCTGCGCCCGGCCGGCCCGGCCCGGCGCGCGCTGTAGAAGACCACCGGGTTCGGCAGCTGGACGTCCTCGCACCACGAGCACTGCGCGCGGCGGCGCGGCGTGGCCTCGGCCTGGCGCAGGAGGATGCCGACGGGGTCGCCGTCGGGGTCGCCGCCGGCCGGGACGACGACGTAGGCGCGCCGGGCGAGCTTGGGGTCGCGCCAGCCGAGGAGGTCGATCCCCTCCCAGTCGAGCTGGTCGAAGCCGGCCGGGAGGGTGAGGTCGGAGAGCTCCTTGCGCGAGGTGTTCACGAAGGAGGCGCGCAGGGACGTGTCGGTGAGGGGGAGCATCGCTGTGCCGATCGAGAGGGCCCGGGACGCGCCCGGGCGGCCGTTCGTGGGATGGAGGCGCGGCGGACGGAGCCAGGACGACCGGAGGCTGGCCCTGGACCGTTCACCGCGCCGCTGTCCGGCGGCCGCGTGCGGCGCCGGGAGCGGCGACTACCTGACGCCGGCGGACGAGCCGCCGACGACCTCCTGACCCCCGAGGGGTGCCCAGAACGCGATGCTCACGGACGCAGGATAGCCGCGGGCCCCAGGGACGTGCTCCCCTGGACCTTGACCCGTTCGCGTGAACACCGGCGCAGGCGCCCTCCAGCCGACCGGCGGCGGTGACGACAGCCCACGGGTCGACCCGAGACCGCGAGGAGCCGCATCCGCATGAGCACCGACGACGAGGGGCCCCGCTCCGGCGACGCCCCCGCGCGGCGCACCGACGGACGTGACGCCGGCCCCGGTCCCGCGGCGCAGCACCACATCGGCGCCGCCTTCCGGGAGAGCACGGCGATCCTGCTGGTCATCGGCCTGGACTGGCACGTGGTCGTGGCCAACCCGGCGATGGTCCGCGCCACCGGCTTCTCCGAGGCCGAGCTGCGGTCGCGGCCGTTCTGGGAGCTCTACATCGCGCCGGAGCAGCGCGACCGGGCCCGCAGCGACGTGGTCCGCTTCCTCGCCGACGGGCGCGCCGAGGCGACCGAGGGCGACTGGGTGGACCGGGCGGGCCGGCGTCGGCGGGTGTCCCTGCAGATGGACCTCCTCCACGGTCCGGACGGCCGCCCCTTCGCGCTGTCGGTGGTGGGCGTCGACGTCACCGAGCAGCGCCGGCGCGAGGCCGCGCTGCGCCGCCGCGCCGAGACCGACGCCCTGACCGGGCTGGCCAACCGCGGAGCCCTCTTCGAGGCGCTCGCGCTGGAGCTGGCCACCGGGGCCGGCGGGGGGGTCGCGCTGTTCTTCTGCGACCTCGACGGCCTCAAGGTGGCGAACGACCGCCACGGCCACCAGGCCGGCGACGCCGTCCTCGTGGAGGTCGCCCGGCGGCTGCGCACGGCGAGCGGGGCCGGCGACCTCGTCGCCCGCTTCGGCGGTGACGAGTTCGTCGTCCTGAGCCCCGGGCTGCCCGCGCACGAGGTGCCCGCCGCGGTCCGCCGCCTCGAGGCGGCCGTGGCGCGCCCCGTGGTGGTCGCCCCGACGGCCACGGTCGACGTGGGGATCAGCATCGGCGCCGCGATGGGCGCGCCGGGTGAGGACCCCGACGACGTGCTGCGCGCCGCGGACCGCAGCATGTACCGCGTGAAGACCGGCCGGCGCCCGAGCGCGCGCGGCTCCTCCTAGCGGTCGCGGGCGGCGCGGCGCTCAGGCCCGCACGGTGGGCAGCCCGAGGGTGACCGGCACCCGGCCGCCCGCGCTGC
>NZ_JBZYWI010000076.1:0-14882 GCF_058932755.1 Quadrisphaera sp. DVD1 | reverse complement strand
GGCGTCGCGGTCTGCTTCGACGCGGAGTTCCCCGAGCCGGTGGCCGCGGCGCTGGCCGCCGACCCCGAGCTCGCCCGCGCCCTCGGGCTGGTGGCCGCCTGGGACGACCTCGACGCCGACGGCTGGCAGGGCCTGCTCGACGACCTCGCGGAGGGCGTCGGCCCGCTGCCCGCGGCGGCAGACCTGCTCGGGCTGTGGCGCGCGCTGGCCCGGGCGGCCCCCGACGTCCGGCCGCCCGCCGCCGTCCTCGCGCTCGACGCCGCCGGGGCCGTGGTGCTCGCCGACGCCGAGGACGCCGTGGTGCTCGACGCACCGATGTGGCTGGGCCGGGGCGACCTGGGCGCCCGGCTGGTGCCGGGCGCGGACCTCGCCGGGGCGCTGGCCGACGTCCTCGACCTCGACCTCGCCTCCGAGCGGGCGCCGGGGCGGGTCGCCGGCGCGGGCGCGGAGGTGGCGGTGGACCGGGCGGTGCTCGCCGCCCTGCCCGGCGCGCCGGGCACGTGGCGCAGCCACGACCGCCTCGCCGTGGACGGCGTCCGCGTGGACTGGTGGGTGCAGGGCGCCGGGTCGGGCGCGCGGGTGCACGCCGCGACGACGTCCGGCCTGGCCCGCGCGCTGGCGCAGGCGGCGGGCGCCTGGAGCGCGCGGCTGCTGGTGCAGGCGCTGCTGGCGGCGCCGGACCGGGCCTCCGCCGCGCTGGTCGAGGAGGCCGCGGGCTGACGGCGTCAGAACGACGGCGCGCTCCGGTGCGTCCTCGTTCTGACAGGTAAGCGGGCCGCGCTGGGCCTGGTGACCTCAGTCCCGCCGGGCGCCTAGGCGGGCGCGGCGGTGCAGGTGCCACAGCCCGACGAGGCCCAGCAGGAACCCGCACAGCGCCGCCCACAGCCACCAGCCGTCGCCGGCAGCGACGAGCCGGTCGCGCAGGAGCAGGCCCACCACGCCCAGCGCGGCCCACACCGCGGTGCCGATCATCACGGCGCGTCGGTCGTCGGTGACCACGGGTTCCGGCAGGGGGCGCCGGTCCTCCGGGCGCAGGTACAGCGGCACGGGCGGAGCCTACGGGGGAACAGGGCCGTCTCGGGGATCGTTAGCAGGAGTAATGACCTATGCTATCGATGTGTCCACTCCTGCGATCGCGCCCTCGCGCTGCCGCCCGGCGCCGCTGGCGGCCGAGCTGCGCGTCTCCGTGATGCGCGCCGCCCGCCGGCTGCGCCAGATGCGCAGCAGCGAGGAGATCACCGACGGCCAGTACGCGGTGCTCGCGGCCCTGGACCGCGGGGGGCCGAGCACCCCGCGGGCGCTCGCCGACTCCGAGCACGTCCAGCCGCCGTCGATGACCCGCACCGTCAACGCCCTGGCCGAGGCCGGGCTCGTCGTGCGCAGCGCCCACCCCGACGACGGCCGGCAGGTGCTCGTCGCCCTCACCGACGACGGCGCCCGCCACGTCAGGGAGACCCGGCGCCGCCGCGACGCGTGGCTGGCCGGGCGCCTGGCCGACCTCGACCCGGCCGACCGCGAGGTCCTCGCCCGCGCCGCCGTCCTCCTCCAGCAGCTGGCGGTGCGGTGAACCCGCTGAGCGCCCGTCGCGGCGTCGGCGCCGCGCTCGCCCCGACCTTCCGCTCCCTGCAGGTGCGCAACTACCGGGTCTGGGCCGCGGGCGCGATCGTGTCCAACGTCGGCACCTGGATGCAGCGCGTGGCCCAGGACTGGCTCGTGCTCACGGTGCTCACGGCGAACTCCGCGGTCGCCGTCGGCATCACCACCGCCCTGCAGTTCGGCCCCGCCCTCGTGCTCGGCCCGCTGGCCGGCACCCTCGCCGACCGGCTGCCCCAGCGCGCGCTCATGGTGGCCACCCAGTCGCTGTCGGGCCTGTGGGCGCTGCTGCTCGGGCTCCTCGTCATCGGCGGGCACGCCGAGCTGTGGCAGGTCTACGTGCTGGCCGGGCTGCTCGGCGTCACCTCGGCGGTCGACGCGCCGGTGCGCCAGACCTTCGTCGCCGCGATGGTGCCGCCGGCGCAGCTGGCGAACGCCGTCGGCCTCAACAGCGCCTCCTTCAACGCCGCGCGCCTCGTCGGGCCCGGCGTGGCGGGCCTGCTCATCGCCGCGGTGGGCACCGGCCCGGTGTTCCTCATCAACGCCGCCACGTTCGCCGCGACCGTGGTGGCCCTGCTGGCCCTGCGCGCCGACGAGCTGCACCCGCTGCCGCGCGCCCGCGCCGGCCGGGGCCGCACCCGCGAGGGCCTGGCCTACGTGCGCTCGCGGCCCGACGTCCTGATGATCCTCCTCGTGGTGGGGCTGGTCGGGGCGTTCGGGATGAACTTCCAGATGACCACCGCCCTCATGGCCCGCGTGGAGTTCGGCCGCGGGGCCACCGAGTACGGGCTGCTGGGGTCGGTCATGGCCATCGGGTCGCTGGCCGGTGCGCTGGCCGCCGCCCGGCGCGAGCGCCCGCGGCTGCGCCTCGTCGTCGGCGCCGCGGCCGCGTTCGGCGTCTTCGCCCTCGTGGCCTCGGCGATGCCGACCTACGAGCTGTTCGCGCTCTCGCTGATCCCCGTCGGCGCCTCGGCCCTGACCCTCATGACCGCGGCCAACGCCACGGTGCAGATGACCACCGAGCCGGCGCTGCGCGGGCGCGTCATGGCCATCTACATGGCCGTCTTCGCCGGCACCACGCCGATCGGCGCCCCGGTCGTCGGCTGGCTCGGGGAGGTGCTCGGCCCCCGCGCCTCGATCGCCGTCGGCGGGGTGGCCGCGCTGCTCGCGGTGGCGGTCGTCGTCACCGTCGTCCTGCGCCGCCGGAAGGTCACCGTCGGCTACCGCCGGCACGACCACCCGCACCTGCTCGTGCAGGTGGGCGAGCTGCGCACCGACCGGACCGACGCCCCCGCCACCACCGCCGCCTGAGGAGACCTCCCGTGCCCACCACCGAGCTCGCGCCGGCCCTGGACGCCGTGCGCGCGCTGCTGCTCGAGCCCGACCAGCTCGTGCGGGCCGTCGCCTCCGGCCGCCGCCGCGGCGTGGAGCCGCCGGAGCCCGAGCGGGTCGAGCTGCGCCCGGTCGACCTCAAGGCCGGGCGCCACCTGCAGGCGGTGCACCGCAGCGGGCCCACGGTCCGCACGCACAACCACGCGCCGGACGCCGCCCCGGCGGCCGTCGACGCGCTGCTCGCGCTGCCGTTCGGCAACTGGCACGTCGAGACCGCCGCGGAGACGCTGCAGGTGCGGGTGACCAAGCGCGGCCAGGCGCAGGTGCACCGCAGCGCCACCTCCCGGCGCGCCGTCGAGCCGGCCGAGAGCCGTCCCGGCGCCGCGTCGCACGACCGCGCCAAGGAGCGCCTGCTCGACCCGGGCGACCCGCTGTTCGCCGTCCTGGGCGCCGACGGCGACAAGCGCCGCCAGGTCGACGCCTTCCTGCGCCAGCTCGCGCCGACGGCGAAGCCGGTCCTCGGCGCGGGGCCCGTCGAGGGCGCCGTCGCCGAGCCGCTGCGCGTGGTCGACCTCGGCTGCGGGAACGCCTACCTCACCTTCGCCGCCCACCGCTGGCTGGCCGAGCAGCCGCGCGGCGCCCGCACGGTGGGGGTCGAGCTGCGCGAGGACCTCGTGGCCCGCAGCACCGAGCGCGCCGAGAGCGCCGGCCTGGACGGGCTCACCTTCACCCCCGGCACCATCGCCGACGCCGACCCCACGGCCGACCTCGGCGGCGCGCCGGACGTCGTCCTGGCCCTGCACGCCTGCGACACCGCCACCGACGACGCCCTGGCCCGGGCCGTGCGCTGGGGCGCACCCGTGGTGCTCGCCGCGCCGTGCTGCCACCACGACGTCCAGCGCCAGCTCGGCTCGGGCGCGCAGGCCCCGGCGCCCTACGGCGCGCTGGTGCGCTCGCCGATCCTGCGGGAGCGCTTCGCGGACGTGCTCACCGACGCCCTGCGCGCGGCGGTGCTGCGCCTGCTCGGCTACCGGGTGGACGTCGTGGAGTTCGTCGACTCCCGCCACACCCCGCGCAACGCCCTGCTGCGCGCCGTGCGCACCGGCGCGGCGCCCACGCCGGAGCAGGCCGCCGAGCTGCGCGAGCTCACCCAGGCCTGGGGCGTCGTCCCGGCCCTCGCGCAGCGACTCGCGCCCGAGCTGGACGCCGCCCTCGCCGGCCTCGGAGCCGCCCCCGCCCGCTCCTCGTCCTGAGGGCGGGGACGCGCGGAGCCGCACCGGCCCGCTCCCCGCGAGTCGCGTCACGGCTCCGCCGCGGTCACCGGCATGCTGTGATCATGGACGCACCGGACGGAGGAGAGCGCGGGCCGGGCCCCGGCGCCCTCGACGAGGCCGTCGAGCGCGCCGCTGCCCGGCACGGCGAGCGGCACGTGGGGCTGGTGGTGGGCGCGGTGACGTCCGCGGGCGCGCGGTCCGTCGTGCCGCTCGGGCGCCTGCGCGCGCCCGACGGCCCGGCGCCCCGCGCGGACAGCCTGTTCGAGATCGGCTCGGTCACCAAGGTGTTCACCGCGCTGCTGCTCGCCGAGGCCGTGACGCGCGGGGAGCTGTCGCTGGACGCGCCGCTCGCCGACCTGCTGCCGGAGGTGGACGTCCCGGCCCGCGGCGGCGCGGCGATCACCGTCGAGCACCTGGCGACCCACACCTCGGGGCTGCCCAACAACCCGATGTCGCTCCCGGCCGCCGCCTGGGCCCAGTGGAGGGCCCGCAACGGCGACCCGTGGGAGGCGATCGACCGCGCCGCGCTGCTGACCGCGCTGGGCCGGGTGAGGCTGCGCCGCACTCCCGGCACCGGCCGCATCGCCTACTCCAACGTCGGTGCAGGCGTGCTGGGCCACGCGCTGGTCGCCGCGGCTGCCAGCCGCGACTTCGGCGAGCTGGTGCGCTCGCGGATCTGCGAGCCGCTCGGGATGGCGGACACCGTGCTCCTCCCCGACCCGGAGCAGGCCGAGCGCGAGGCCGTCGGCCACCGGCGGCGCCACCGGCCCACCGGCCACTGGGCGGTGGCCGGCCTGCCCGGCGCCGGTGCGCTGCGCTCCACGGCCACCGACGTGCTCACCTTCCTGCACGCCCAGCTGCGCCCGGACGACACCCCGCTCGGACCGGCGATCGCCCTCACCCACCCGGAGCGCCGCCCCGGCGGGCGCCTCGGCATCGGGCTCGGCTGGCTGCGGGTGCCGCTGAGGGGCGGCCACGTCCTGCTCTGGCACAACGGCGGCACCGGCGGCTTCCGCTCGTTCGCCGGGTTCGTGCCGACCGCCGGTGTGGGCGTGGTCGCCCTGGCCAACGACGTGCGCAGCGTCGACCGGGTCGGCCTGGAGCTGCTCACCGCGCTCAGCGCGGACGCCGAGCCAGCAGGACCTCCGCCGTGACCGGTCCCGCGCCCGTCCCGGCACCGCGTGGTGGCCACGGCCTGCGCGGGCCGGTGGCCTGGGGCGTCGTCTTCGGCGGCCTCCAGGCCACCTCCCCGCTGCCCCTCTCCTGGCTGGAGCCCCGGACCGTCCACGCCCTCGGGCTGACCCTGATCGCCGCGGTCTACGTCGGCTTCGCCGTCGCCGACGGGCGCCGGCACGTGCTGGTCGTCGAGGTCGGCGTCGCCGCGGCCTTCGTGGTCGTCGCCGCTGCCGCGGTGAGCGGATCGCCCTGGCTGGTCGTGGTCGGGCTGACCGCTCACGGCGTCAAGGACCTGTGGCAGCACCGCACCCGGTTCGTGGCCGGCACCCGGTGGTGGCCGCCGTTCTGCGCCACCGTCGACTGGGTCGCCGCGGGCCTCGTCGCCGTCGCGATCGCGGCTGGTGCGCCCTTCGCGCCATGACCGCGGCGGCGGAGCCGGCTGCCGGCGAGGCGGTCGCCGTGCCGGGTGGCCGCCCACGGCCTCTGGGCGGCCGACGGCTCCTCGCTCGCGGCGGGGTCTGAGGGACGTGACGAGGACGACGAGGGTGCTGCCCGCACGGGGCCGTGCGCTTGGGCACCACGGACGCCGGCGGCAGCTGACGAGGGCGTGCGGGCGGCCGGATAACCAGGGGCGGCCTGTCGGCGCGAGCGGCTAGCGTGAGCCTCGCCGGGCACCCCCGGCCCCTCGATCCCCCCACACCACCGGCCCGCTCGACCAGCGGCACGGAGGAGGAGCTGCCGTGCGCGCCCAGCCGCTGACCTGGCGACGCCTCGCGGGCGCCACGTCGACCGCGGCGGCGGCGGCCGCGGCCGTGGGGGCGCTGGGGGAGACGCTGGCCTCGGTGGTCGCCGGCCGGATCGCCGACGAGCCCACGTCGGCGCTGGTCGCCGTGCTGGCCGCGCTCCTGCTGGGCTCCACGCTCCTCGACACCGCCGGCCGCACGGCCTTCTCCGGCGTCGTGGGCCACGCCGAGGGCCGGCTGCGCGCGGACCTGCTCGGCGCGGCGCTGTCCCAGCCGCTGCCGGTGCTGGAGGAGCAGGCCGTCGGCGAGATCATGGACCGGGTCGACGACGACCCGCGCGCCCTCGGCGTCCTGCTGCGCCGCACCGGCTGGGAGATGGGCCGCTCGCTGCTGCGCTCGGTGCTGGCCTGGGTGGTCGCCGGCCTGACCTGGTGGCCCGCCTGGATCGCCTTCCCCCTCGTGGCGCTGCTGGCCGTCGCGGTGGTGCGGCGCCTGACCCCGGTCGTCGCCGAGCGCAAGCTCGCCGAGGAGGCCGCGTGGTCCGACCACAACGCCCAGCTCGAGGAGGCCGTCGCCGGGCGCGACGACGTCCGCGCCTCCCTGGGCCAGCCGCACGTCGTGCGCCGCTACGCCGACCGCGCCCACGAGGTGCTCAGCCGGGTCGCCGCCACCTGCCGCGCCTCGGCGGCGGTCGGGCTGCGCACCGGGCTCGTCGTGCACGCCATGCTCGCGGCGCTCGCCGTCGGCGGGGTGGCGCTGGTCGGCGGCAGCCGCCTGTCGGTGGCCGAGCTGGTGACGCTGTGGCTGCTCGTGACGACCTTCGTCGGCCAGCTCACGCAGGTCAGCCACCACCTGCCCGAGCTGCAGGCGGGCCTGGGCGCGGTCGCCCGCATCCGCTCGCTGCTGGACGCCGAGCGCGAGCCCTCGGGCGGCGCCCCCGTGCCGCGCGGCGAGGTCTCGATCGAGGTCCGCGACCTCACCTTCGGCTACGAGGGCGGCTTCGCGCTGAGCTCGGTGGACCTCGACGTGCCGGCGGGCACGACGTGCGCGCTGGTGGGGCGCACCGGCGCGGGGAAGTCCACGCTGGCGAAGCTGCTCTCCCGCGCGGTGGAGCCGCCGCCCGGCACGGTCTTCGTCGGCGGCCAGGACATCACCGCGACCGACGTGGAGGACCTGCGCCGCGCGGTCGGCGTGGTCACCCAGCGCACCGAGATCCTCGCGGCCACGCTCGCCGAGAACATCACCCTCTTCGGCGACGTGCCGCGCGAGGCGGTCGAGGGCGCGGTGGCGGCGCTCGGGCTCACCGAGTGGGCCGCGGCCCTGCCCGAGGGCCTCGACACCCGCCTCGGCACCGGCGGCACGACCCTGTCGGCGGGCGAGGAGCAGCTGGTGGCCTTCGCCCGGCTGCTCGTGCGCGACGTCTCCGTCGTCGTCCTCGACGAGGCCACCGCCCGGATGGACCCCCAGACCGAGCAGCGGGTGACCCGCGCGGCCGACGCCCTGCTCTCCGGGCGCACCGGCGTCGTCGTGGCCCACCGGCTGTCGACGACGGAGCGGTGCGACGCCGTGGCGGTGCTCGACCGCGGCAAGGTCGTCCAGCACGGGCCGCGCCCGGAGCTCGCGGCCGAGCCGGGTCCCTTCCGCGACCTGCTCCTGGCCGCGGGCGAGAGCGCCCCGGCGCGGGCGTCCACCGGCCTGATCGGCCGCAGCGAGCGGCGCGCGCCCAAGGTGGTGCCCGCGGTGCGCCGGCCGGGCCTGGCCCGCACGGTGGCGCGCCTCGTGGCGGCCCGTCCGCGGTGGGGCGTCGTCGGCGCCGCGGGCTTCCTGCTGTCCTCGCTGCTGGGCGCCTACGGCACGGTCACCGGCTGGCTCTGGGGCCGCGTGGTCGCCGGCCTGGAGGCCGGCGCCTCGCCCTGGCTCGACGCCGCGCTGCTCGCGCTCGGGCTCCTGCTGGCGCCCGTCGTCGTGGCGGTCGCCTTCCGCACCTACCCGCTGTGGTGGTCGGAGGTGACCCTGCGCCTGCGCCTGGCGGTGCTGCGCGGGCAGACCATGCAGCGCCGCCTGCCGCGCACGCCCCCCGGGGAGGTCGCCGCGCGCGCCCTCGACTCCGACCGCATCGTCATGTACGCCGACCGCTGGGTCGACGTCGTCAACGGCGTGGTCATCGTCGGGGTCACCGCGCTGGTGGCGCAGAGCTGGCTGGCCGGCGCCGTCATCGCCGGCGTCCTCGCGCTCTCGGCGCTCGTCTCGGGGGCCGGGGCGCCCCTGGCCGGGGCCTCCGCGCGCGAGGCCGGTGACGAGCGGGCCCGCTTCGGCCGCTCGCTCGTCTCGGTGCTCGACGCCGCCCGCACCATCAAGCTCGCGGCCGCGGGGCCCGCGGTGCGCGCGCACCTGGAGCGGGTCGACGGCCGCCGGGTGACCGCGTCGGTGCGCGAGCACCGGGTGCGCTCGGTGCTCGACGGCGTGCCGGGCCTGCTCGTGCAGTCCGGCATCGTCGCGGCCTGGGCGGCGCACCTGACCGGCGTGTGGGACCTGAAGACGGCGATCCTCGTCTCCACCGCCGTCAGCGGCACCGGCTGGTTCGGCACCGTGGCCGGCGCCGCCGTCACCGAGGCGCCCGTCGCGCGCCGCTGGCTGCAGGCCGTGGCCGACCTGGCGGGCGGCACCGACCTCGTCGCGGTGCCCCCGGGCGTGGACCTCGTCACCGGGCGGGCGCCGGCGCCCTCGGCGTCCGGGCGCGTGCCGCTGCGCCGCCTGAGCCTGGAGGGCGTCTCCGCCGTGCACGACGACGGGACCGTCGGGGTGGCCGACGTCGACCTGACCGTCGAGGCGGGCTCCCTCGTGCTCCTCACCGGCCGGGTGGGGGCGGGCAAGTCCAGCCTGCTCTCGTCCCTGGCGGGGCTGGTCGACCACGAGGGCGCCATCCGCTGGAACGACCGGGAGGTGGAGGACGCGCAGCAGTTCCTGCGCCCCGGGCAGGTGGCCTACGTCAGCCAGGTGCCGCGGGTGCTCTCGGGCTCCTTCGCCGACAACATCGCCCTCGACCACGACCGGCGGATCGGGCCCAGCGTCGAGGACGCCCGCCTGGGCGCCGACGTCGCCGACGCCGGCGGCCACGCGGCGATGGTCGGCCACCGCGGCGTGCGGCTGTCCGGCGGCCAGGTGCAGCGCCTGGCCCTGGCCCGGGCGCTGGCCACGGACGCCGAGCTGCTCGTCGCCGACGACGTCTCCTCCGCCCTCGACGCGCGCACCGAGGTCGAGCTGTGGGAGGCCCTGCGCCGCCGCGGGGTGACGGTGGTCGGGTCGTCCTCGAAGCGGTCGGCGCTGGCGCGGGCGGACTGCGTCGTCGTGCTCGAGGAGGGCCGGGTCGCCGCGACCGGGCGCTGGGAGGACCTCAGCGACGCGTGGGGGCACCTCGCCGGCTGAGCGAGCCGGACCCGGCCAGCAGGGCCAGCGCCACGGCGAGCAGCGCCGGGATCATCAGGAAGCCGCGGTGCGGGCCGACGAGGTCGCCGAGCGCCCCGAGCGCGAAGGGCGCCACCCCGCTGGCCACCGAGGAGCCCACGGACCCGAGCGCCGCCGCGGAGTCGGTGCGGCCGGACGAGGAGTCCATGAGCATCGCCAGCGTCAGCGGGAAGAGCAGCGAGACGCCGAGCCCGCAGACCACGAGCCCGGCCACGAACACGGCCGCCGCGGTCGCCGTCCACAGCACCGCCCAGCCCACGGCCGCCACCGCGAGGGCCCCGGCCAGCAGCGTGCCCGCCGGCACCACCAGCGCCAGGCGCGCGGCGAAGGCGCGCCCGACCGTCATCCCCAGCACGAAGGCGCCGACCGCGGCCGCGGCGGTCCCCGCGCCCACGCCCAGGCGCGAGCTGAGCAGGTCGCCGGCCCAGAAGGTGGTGGCGTACTCGGTCGCCACGCCGCAGACGATCACGCCCCACAGGAGCCAGAAGGACCGGCCCAGCGGCCGCCGCGGGCCCGGGTGCGGCGGCGCGGGCCGGCCCAGCGCCGGCTCCGCCGGCAGGCGGTGCAGGGTGACCAGCGCCAGCGCCACGAGGGGCAGGGTGACCAGCGTGGCCGCGCGCCAGCCCAGCGCCGTCGCCGCCAGGGCGCCGAGGGCGACGGGGGAGAGCACCCCGAGCGCGGTGCACACGGCGTTGCCCTCGGTGAGCGCCGCCGTGGCGCGCTCTCCGTGGTGGTCGGCCAGCGCCGGGCCCGCGGCGTTGATCGCCATGAGGCCGCCGAGGCCGCTGAGCAGCGCCCCGGACAGGGTCAGCGGCAGCCCGCCGCCGCTGACCACGAGGCCGACGCCGGCGACGAGCACGAGGAGCCCGGCGGTGACCACCCCGCGCCGGCCGAAGCGCCGCGCGAGGCTCACGGCCAGCACGCCCGACAGCACCGAGCCGAGCGCCATCGCCGTGCCGTGCAGGCCGGCGACGCCGCGGCCGGTGCCCTGCTCGTCGCGCAGCAGGGCCACGGTGGGCCCGAAGCCGAAGACGAACCAGCCCCAGGCGGCGAAGGACCCGTAGAGGGCCAGCGTGAGCGGGTCGCGGTGCAGGCGCGGGACGGCGTCCGCGACGGCGGTGCCCGGCAGGTCGGTCGGCCGGCTCACCGCAGCTGCTCGGCGACGTGGTCGACGCACGCGGTGAGGGCCTCGACGTCGTCCGGCTCGACGGCGGGGAACATGCCGATCCGCAGCTGGTTGCGGGCCAGGCCCCGGTACGGCTCGGTGTCGACGACGCCGTGGGCGCGCAGCACGGCCGAGACCGCGGCGGCGTCCACCCCGCCCTGCTCGGGGCCGTCGAGGTCGACCGTCCCGACGACGGCGGAGCGCGCGGCCGGGTCGGCGACGAAGGGGCGGGCGTAGTCGGTGCGCTCGGCCCAGCCGTACAGGCGCGAGGCGGAGTCGGCGGTGCGCGCCGCGGCCCAGGGCAGCCCGCCGTGCTCGAGCAGCCAGTCGACCTGCTCGGCGAGGAGCACCAGGGTCGCCACGGCGGGCGTGTTGAGCGTCTGGTCCTTGCGGCTGTTCTCCACCGCCGTGAGCAGGTCCAGGCTCGAGGGCACCCAGCGGGTGCCGGCCAGCGAGCGGGCCCGCTCCAGCGCCGCCGGGCTGAGCAGCGCCAGCCACAGCCCGCCGTCGGAGGCGAAGGACTTCTGCGGCGCGAAGTAGTAGGCGTCGGTCTGCGCGACGTCGACGGCGAGCCCGCCCGCGGCGGAGGTGGCGTCGACGACGACGAGGGCGTCGTCGTCCGCGCCGGGCACCCGCTGCACCGGCGCGACCACGCCGGTGGAGGTCTCGTTGTGCGGCCAGGCGTAGACGTCGACGCCGGCCACGGCGGCGGGGGAGGGGCGGGTGCCGGGCGCGGAGCGGCGCACGTCGGGCTCGTCGAGGAACGGGGCGCCGGCGGTGACCGCGGCGAACCGGTCGCCGAACTCCCCGAACGCCAGGTGCTGGGAGCGCCGGCGCACCAGGCCGAGCGCGGCGACGTCCCAGAAGGCCGTGCTGCCGCCGTTGCCCAGCACCACCTCGTAGCCCTCGGGCAGGGCGAAGAGCTGCGCCAGGCCCTCGCGCACCCGGCGCACCAGGCCCTTGACCGGCGCCTGGCGGTGGGAGGTGCCGAGCAGGCCCGCGCCCGCAGCGGCCAGGGCGGCCACCTGCTCGGGGCGCACCTTGCTCGGCCCGGACCCGAAGCGGCCGTCGCGGGGCAGCAGCGAGGCGGGGATGGTGATCCCTCGGAGGTCAACAGGGGTGCTCACGGGACCGCATCCTCGCGCACCCGGGGCCGGGCCGGGGCAGAGTGGCGGCTGTGGACGACCTCGACCTCGCCTCCCGGCGCGTGGACTACAGCGGCGGCCCGGACGCCGGCCTGGTCGAGACCGACCTGGCGCCCACCCCGCTGGAGCAGTTCCAGGCGTGGTTCGCGCAGGCCGAGCGCGCCCCGCAGGTGCCCGAGCCGAATGCGGTCGTGCTCGCCACGGTCGACGCCGCCGGCCTGCCCGACGCCCGCACCGTGCTGCTCAAGGGCGTGGACGCGCGCGGCTTCTCCTTCTACTCCAACCACCGCTCCGCCAAGGGCGCCCAGCTGGCCGCCGTCCCGGCCGCGGCGCTGGTGGCGCCCTGGCACGGCGTCCAGCGCCAGGTGCGGGTGCGCGGCGCGGTCGAGCACCTGCCGCGGGCGGAGAGCGCCGCGTACTTCGCGAGCCGGCCGTGGAGCTCGCAGATCGGCGCCTGGGCCTCGGAGCAGTCCTCCGTGGCGGCCTCGCGCGAGCAGCTCGAGGTCGCCTGGGCCGCGCGGGCGGCGCAGTGGCCCCCCGACGGCTCGCGCGGGCCGGTGCCGCTGCCCGACCACTGGGGCGGGTACCTCGTGCGGCCGGTGGAGGTCGAGTTCTGGGTCGGGCGCGCCTCGCGGCTGCACGACCGGCTGGTCTACCTGCCGGCGGCGGACGGCGTCCCCGGTGCGCTCGACGACCCGGCCGCGTGGCGCGTCGTCCGCCGCCAGCCCTGACCCGCGACACGCCGGACGACACGCCGTCAGCCGTGGGCGAAAACCGCTGGACCGCTCGCCGAGCGCGACGTAGCGTTCTGAGCACACGGGAGAGGAGGTGGTCCGAGAAGTGATCGATCTTCGGACGCGTGAGGTGACTGCCCGCTAGCCGATCCGGCAGCGAGCACCACCCGGACGGCCAGCACGACCTGGCAGTCACCGGAGCCCGCGGGAGTCGCGCCCTCGTCCAGCGCGACGCCCCCTCGCACCTGAGGGGAGCCCGCGGGTTCTCCCACGCCCCGTCCGCCAGCGCCGTCGGCGCCTGGGGCACGATCTCTCCTCGTGCCGCGCCTGCTCCTCGACCTCGCACCGCTGCGGGTCTCCGCGGACTACCGGCGCCTGTGGGCCGGCACGGCCCTGGCCCAGGTGGGCAGCCAGCTCGGCGCGACCACGGTGGCCCTGCAGGTCTACGACCTGACCCGCTCCAGCTTCGCCGTCGGCCTCGTGGGCCTGGTCTCCTTCGTGCCCCTGGTGCTGCTCGGCCTGTACGGCGGGGCGCTGGTGGACGTCCACGACCGGCGCGTCGTCGCGGTGCGCTCCTCGCTGGCGCTGCTCGTCGTCAGCGCGGCGATGGCGGCCCAGGCCTGGACCCACCTCGGCTCGGCCGCCGTGCTCCTGGCCCTCGTCGCGGTGCAGTCGGCGGCCTTCGCGGTGAACAGCCCGGCGCGCACGGCGATCGTGCCGATGCTCGTGCCCTCGGCGCTGCTCCCCGCCGCGAACGCCCTCGGCTCGCTCGCGATGACGGTCGGGATGACCCTCGGACCGCTGCTGGCCGGCGTCCTCGTCGGCCGCCTGGGCTACCAGGCCGCGTACACGATCGACGTCGCCACCCTCGCCGTCGCGCTGTGGGCGGTGCTGCGGCTGCCGGCCCTGCCGCCGGTCGGCGTCCAGCACGCCCGCGCCGGCCTGGCCTCGGTGCTGGAGGGGCTGCGGCTGGTGGCGCGCTGGCCGAACGTGCGGATGACCTTCGTGCTCGACCTCTGCGCCATGGTGCTGGCCCAGCCGCGGGCCCTGTTCCCGGCCGTCGGCGCGATCGCGCTGGGCGGTGGAGCGACGACGGCGGGGGTGCTGGCGGCCTCGGTCGCGCTCGGGTCGGTGCTGGCCAGCCTGCTCTCCGGCCCGCTGGGCGGGGTCGACCGCCACGGGATCGCCGTCGCGGTGTGCGTGGCGGGCTGGGGGGCCTCGGTCGCCGCGTTCGGCCTCGTGCTCGCCGGCGCCTCCGCGCCCGCGGACGGCGGCCTGCTCGACGCCGCCGTGCCCTGGGGGTCCCCGGCGCTGTGGGGGGCCTGCGCGGCGCTGGCCGCGGCCGGGGCGTGGGACGCCGTGAGCTCGGTCTTCCGCAACACCGTGCTGCAGTCCGCAACGCCGGACCACATGCGCGGGCGGCTGCAGGGCGTCTTCCTCGTCGTCGTCGCGGGCGGCCCCCGCCTCGGCGACCTCGTCGCGGGTGCGCAGGCGGAGTGGCTCGGCGAGGCGGGTGCAGCCCTGGTCGGGGGTCTGGCGTGCGTCGTCGCGGTGGTGCTCGTCCTGCGCTGGCAGCCCGCCTTCCTGCGCTACGACGCCCGCTCGCCGGTGCCCTGAGGCGCACCTACCGTGGCCGGATGCAGGTGCGGGCGGGGGTGGGCCCGTGAGCCGCGCGTCCCGGGCCCGGTTCGCGGACGTCGTCCGCGCCCCCGAGGTGGACCTCGGCCTGGCCTGCCTGCTCCTGGGGGCCGAGGTCGACCCCGCCCTGGACCCCGCGCCGTTCCTCGCGGAGCTGGACGCCCTGGCCGCGGCCGTGCCGCGCGACCTGCCTCCGGAGGCGGCGCTGCGGTCGGTGCTCGCCGGCTTCACCGGTGACGCGCACGACTACGGCGACCTGCGGTCCTCGCTCCTGCACGAGGTGCTGACCCGGCGCGCCGGCCTGCCGATCCTGCTCTCGGTGGTCTGGCTGGAGGTCGCCCGCCGGTGCGGCGTGCGGGCCGAGGGCATCGGGCTGCCCGGCCACTTCGTCGTGCGCGTGGAGGGGCAGCTGCTCGACCCCTTCGCCGGGGGCGCCCCGCTCGACGCGCGCGGGGTGCCGGCGGCCGACCTGCGGCCGTGGCCGGCGCAGGCGGTGCTGCTGCGGATCCTCACCAACATCCGGGTGTGGGCCGGCCAGGCCTCCGAGCGCACGGCCGCGGCGCGGTGGGCGCTGGAGCTGTCGCTGCTGCTGCCGCAGGCCCCGCTCGTGCTGCGCT
>NZ_JBZYWI010000075.1:0-14921 GCF_058932755.1 Quadrisphaera sp. DVD1 | reverse complement strand
CGGCCTGCCCGCCGCTGCCGCCCCCGGACGCCTGGGGCCCTCTGCGGCGCCCGCGGGCGGCTGGGCCTGGCCGCTGCCTGCCGGCACCGGGACGCCGGAGGTGCTGCGCCCCTTCGACCCGCCGGCGCAGCGGTGGTCCCCGGGCCACCGCGGCGTCGACCTGGCGGCGGCGGCCGGGACGCCGGTGCTCGCGCCGGTCGACGGCGTCGTGGCCTTCGCCGGACGGGTGGTCGACCGCGGCGTGGTCAGCGTCGTGGCCGCCGGGGGCCTGAGGGCGACGCTGGAGCCGGTGGACGCCACCGCGGCGGCCGGCACCGCCGTGCGCCGGGGCCAGCAGGTCGGGGTGGTCGCGGCCGGGCCGCTGCACTGCGCACCGGCGTCGTGCCTGCACTGGGGCGTGCGCTCCGGGCCCGACGCCTACCGCGACCCGCTGGCGCTGCTCGCTCCGCCGGAGCCGCCGGTGCTGCTCCCCCGGCGGACGGCCCGGGCCGGTGGCGCGCCCTCCAGCGCCACCACCCGGGCGGTCACCGCCGCTGCTCGGGTCGCGCCGGGGCGATGATCGTCGCCGCTCGTCCGGGCCCCTCCGGCTCGCCGAGCACCTGGCACCGGTCGAGGCCGTGCCGGTGCCACAGCGAGGCGGTCCAGGCGCAGACGGCCGCGTCGAGGAGGTCCTCGAGGTGCTTGTAGGGGGCGTCGGCGAGCGGGACCGGCCGGTCGAGCAGCGCGGCCGTCTGCGGGTGGGACCCGAGGTGCAGCGGCGGGTCGACCGCCTCCAGCCGCGCCAGGCGCCGGACGAGCTCGGCGCACGCCTGTGCGCGCACCGGCCGGAACTCCGCCGCCCGCAGCGCCCGCGGCCTGCGCTTGTACCGGGGGCGCTCGACGTCGTAGCCGAGCTCGGCGACGCCCACCAGCGTCGTGTACGGGTAGCACTCGAAGACCGCCCGGCCCCGGCGGGGCGGCCCGTCCCACCCGTCGGTGCCCGCGAACCCCAGGGCCTCGAGCCGGGCGAGCAGGGCCACCCCCGCCAGGCGGGGGCTCCGGGCGTTCGTCGTGTTCGCCGAGACCCCCCAGCGCCCGTAGCGCTGGCCGACCTGCGTCTCGCACGCCCGCTGCCCGCTCGCGTTCCTCACGACCAGCGGCGCGTCGACGGCGACGAGGACGTCCGGCGCGTCGGCGGCCACCTGCGCGGTCCAGGCGACCACGGCGTCCAGGCCCCGGCGCGACGACCTCGCCGGAGGCCGTGAGCGCCACCACCCCGGTCTCGTTCGCCGGCCGGGTGGCCGACCCCTCGCCCCACGCCAGGTCGATCCCGAGGAAGATCACGGGCAGTGCGCGGGGACGGCGCCGGGGTGGGTCAGCTGGCGTCCTTCATCTTCGCGCGCATGGCCACCACGGCCTTGGTGTGCATCTGGCAGATCCGCGACTCCGTGACGCCCAGCACGCGGCCGATCTCGGCGAGCGTGAGGTTCTCGAAGTAGTAGAGCGTCACGACGATCTTCTCGCGCTCGGGGAGCTGGTCGATCGCCCGGCTGAGCAGGTACTTCGTCTCCTCGCCCTCGAAGGCGAGCACCGGGTCCTCGGCGCGGGGGTCCTTGAGGGTGTCGCCCAGGGCGAGCGAGTCGCCCTTCTCCCCGCCGGCCGAGAGCAGCTCGTCGAGGGCGACGACGTTGACGTAGGACACCTGGCTGAAGATCTTGTGGAGGTCGGTGACCTTGATCCCCATCCGCTGGGCCACCTCGGGGTCGGTGGGGCTGCGGTGCAGCTCCGACTCCAGCTCCGCGTAGGTCTTCTCGACCTCGCGCGCCTTGCTGCGCACCGAGCGCGGGATCCAGTCCATGGCGCGCAGCTCGTCGATGATCGCGCCGCGGATCCGGGTGATCGCATAGGTCTCGAACTTGATCGCGCGCTCGAGGTCGAACTTCTCGATCGCGTCGATCAGCCCGAACACGCCGTAGGAGACCAGGTCGGACTGCTCGACGTTGGAGGGCAGGCCCACCCCGACCCGGCCGGCGACGTACTTCACGAGCGGCGAGTAGTGGAGGATCAGCCGCTCGCGCACCGCGGCGTTCCCGGTGGACTTGTAGTCCTCCCACAGCCGGCGGAGCAGGGCCTCGTTCTCCGCTGCGGCGTCGTGGCTGTCGACGGCCACCGCCCCCGTGCTGTCGGCCAACGTCGTTCCTCGTTCCCCCGGCTGCTCGGCGACGAGCTCAGGCCCGCGGATGGGCCTGCTCGTAGCTGCGGCGGAGCCGCTCGACCGAGACGTGCGTGTAGACCTGCGTGGTGGCGAGACTAGCGTGACCCAGCATCTCCTGGACGCTCCTGAGGTCCGCGCCCCCGTCGAGCAGGTGCGTGGCGGCGCTGTGGCGCAGCGCGTGCGGGGCGGCGTCCACGCCCTCCTCCAGCGCCGTGACCAGGCGGTGCACCACCTCGCGGACCTGCCGCTGGCCCCAGCGGGCGCCTCGCGAGCCGAGCAGCAGCGCCGGCCCCGAGCCCGGCACGGCCAGCCTCGGGCGCCCCGAGGTCAGCCACTCCTGGACCGCGCGGGCGGCGGGCAGGCCGAACGGCACCACCCGCTCCTTGTTCCCCTTGCCGAGCACCTTGAGCGTGCGCCGGTCGAGGTCGACGTCGTCGACGTCGAGCCCGACGAGCTCGCCCACCCGGATGCCGGTGGCGTAGAGCAGCTCGGCGGCCGCGCGGTCGCGCAGGTGGGCGGGGTCGTCGTCGTCCGCGCGCACGGCGGCGAGGTCCATCACGCGGGCCGCCTGGTCGGCGCGCAGGACCGTGGGCAGGTGCTTGTCGGGCACCGGCGACCTCAGCCGCAGGGCGGGGTCCACCGCCAGGCGGCCGGTGCGCACGGCCCAGGCCGTGAAGCTGCGCGTCGTGGAGGTGCGGCGCGCCAGGCTGGCCCGCGCCGCGCCCGCGCCGGCCTGCTCGGCCAGCCAGGACCGCAGGTCGGCCAGCGAGAGGTCGGGGAGCGTGCGCTCGTGCCGGGCCAGCCAGTCGGTGAGCGAGGCCAGGTCGGAGCCGTAGGCGCGCGCCGTGGCCGCCGAGCGGCCCCGCTC
Source organism: Quadrisphaera sp. DVD1 (assembly GCF_058932755.1). Classification (NCBI taxonomy): domain Bacteria; kingdom Bacillati; phylum Actinomycetota; class Actinomycetes; order Kineosporiales; family Kineosporiaceae; genus Quadrisphaera; species Quadrisphaera sp. DVD1. The sequence continues at coordinate 11,859 of NZ_JBZYWI010000075.1, read as the reverse complement.
CAGCGACAGGTGCTGCAGGAAGGCCTCGACCCAGCCCGCCGGGTCAGCGCTGCGCGGCTCGTCCACGGCCCCACCGTCGCTCGCCGGGGCCGCCGGCTCAAGGACCTCGGGTCGGGCGTGGCGCACGCCGCCACCCTCCCCCACCCGGTGGCCGCTCGGCGAGCCCGGCCAGCGCGAGCCGCCCCAGGCTCGCCCCCACGGCGTCGGCGGGCAGCCCGGCGACCTGCGCCAGGGACTCCACCGGACGCCCCGAGCGGCGCGGCAGGGCGTCGAGCACGCGCAGGTCCTGCGGGTCCAGGCCGTCGTGGTCGGCCACCGGCACCCCGGCCGGGGGCTCGGGCAGGGCGGTGCCCACGGCGTCGACGAGCTCGAGCAGCTCGGCGGTGTCGGTGATGCAGGTGGCCGCGGACTCCCTCAGCAGCCGGTGGCACCCCGCTGAGGCGGCGGAGGTGACGGGGCCGGGCACCGCGCCCAGCGGTCGCAGGAGCCCCGCGGCCCGCGAGGCGGTGCTCAGCGCCCCCGAGCGCCAGGCCGCCTCGACCACGACCGTCGCGCCGGCCAGGGCCGCGATGAGCCGGTTCCGCTCGAGGAACCGCCACCGGGTGGGCGCCGAGCCCGGCGGCACCTCCGAGACCAGCGCGCCCGCCTCGGCCACCCGGGCGAGGAGCCGCTCGTGGCCGCGCGGGTACACGCGGTCCACCCCGCAGGCCAGCACCGCCAGCGTCGGCCCGCCCGCGGCCAGGGCGCCGCGGTGGGCGGCGGCGTCGATGCCGTAGGCGCCTCCGGAGACCACGGCGACCCCCCGGTCGACGGCGCCTGCGGCCAGGTCGCAGGCGACCCGCTCGCCGTACCCGGTGGACGCCCGCGACCCCACGACCGCCACCGAGCGCGCCGCGGCCTGCGCCACCGAGGCGCTGCCGTGCACCCACAGGCACGCCGGGGCGCCCTCGCCGAGGTCGTCGAGCCCGTCCGGCCACTCCGCGTCGCCCGGCACCACCAGCCGGCCACCGCGGCGCTCCAGCGAGGCCACGTCCCGCGCGGGGTCGAGCGCGGGCAGGCGCACCCGCCAGCGCTCCAGGGCGGCGTCCAGGGCCCGGGTGCTGGCCGGACCGTGGGCCAGCGCCCCCGCCTCCACGAGCGGGCTCGCGCCCGCGCGCTGCCCGGAGCGGACGACGGCCACGGCCTCCAGCGGTCCCAGCGACGCGAGCACCGAGCCGGCCAGCGGGTCGCCCGGCTCGACGAGGCGCGACCAGGCCGCCCGGGCCAGCCGCTCGTCCGCCCACCAGCCGGCTGCCGGCGCCGTGCTGCTGAGCGCGCTCACGCCGCCACCACCCTGTCCCCGAGCCGCCACAGCAGCGCCTGGCCGACGTCGTCGCGGCTGGGGCTGGGGCGGCCGGCCAGGTCGGCGAGCGTCCACGCGCTGCGCAGCACGCGGTCGTAGCCGCGCACGGTGATGCCGCCGCTGTCGAGCGACCGGTCCAGGTGCGTGGTGCGGTCCGGCGGCAGGCGCAGGCGGCCGCGCAGCAGCTGGCCGGGCAGCTCGCCGTTGCAGCGCCACGGCGTCCCGCGCAGGCGCTCCCGCTGCGCCTCGCGCGCGAGCGCGACGCGGCCTGCGACGACCGCCGAGGGCTCCCCTCCCCCGCCCTCGGCCACCTCGGTCCGCGAGACGGGGTCGACGACGACCTGCAGGTCCACGCGGTCGAGCAGCGGCCCGGAGAGCCGCCCCAGGTAGCGCCGGCGGGCCATCGGGGTGCAGTCGCACTCCACCCCCTTGCCGGCCGAGCGCCCGCACGGGCACGGGTTGGCGGCCAGGACGAGCTGGAACCGGGCCGGGAAGCGGGCCAGCCCCTTGGCGCGCGCGATGACGAGCTCGCCGCTCTCCAGCGGCTGGCGCAGCCCCTCGAGCACCCGGGAGGTGAACTCCGGCGCCTCGTCGAGGAAGAGCACGCCGCGGTGCGCGCGGGAGGCGGCTCCCGGGCTCGGCAGGCCGCTGCCGCCGCCCAGCACGGCCGCCGGCGTCGCGGTGTGGTGCGGGTCCTCGAACGGCGGGCGGCGCACCAGCCCGGCCGAGGCGTCGAAGGAGCCGGCGATGGAGTGCACGGCGGTCACCTCGACGGCCTCCGGCTCCACCAGGTCGGGCAGCAGCCCCGGCAGTCGGGCGGCGAGCATCGTCTTGCCCGCGCCGGGCGGCCCGATGAGGAGGAGGTGGTGGCCGCCCGCGGCGGCGACCTCCACCGCCCGGCGGGCCCCGTGCTGGCCGACCACGTCGGCGAGGTCGGGATCGGGCCGGCGCGCCCCCGCGGGAGCCGGCTCCCGCGGGGCGTCGCCCTCGGGCGAGGGCCAGCCGCCGTCCGCGCCGTCGCCCGCCCTGCGGTCGACCTGGCCGCCGTGCGCGGCGACCGCCTCCGCCAGCCGAGCGACCGCCACGACCTCGACGCCGGGCACGAGCCGCGCCTCGGCGGCGTTGGCCGCGGGGACCACCACCCGCTCGGCACCGGCCCGGGCGGCCGCCAGCACCGCCGGCAGCACGCCCCGGACGCCCCTGAGCCGCCCGTCGAGGCCCAGCTCGCCGAGGTGCACGGCCCGGGCCGCCGAGGCCGGGTCGAGGCGGCCCGCCGCGGCGAGCAGCGCGACGGCCACCGCGAGGTCGAAGCCCGTGCCGTGCTTGGGCAGCGAGGCCGGGGAGAGGTTCACCGTGATCCGGCGCTCGGGCACGTCGAGCCCGGCGTTGCGCAGGGCCGCACGCACCCGGTCGCGCGCCTCGTAGAGCGAGGCGTCGGGCAGCCCGACGACGACGAACGCCGGCAGGCCCGGCGCGACGTCGGCCTCGACGTCCACGAGGTGGCCCTCGAGGCCGACGAGGGCGATCGCCCGGCAGGTGGCGACGGCCATCAGCCGATCCCCCGCAGGTGCTCGACGAGGGCCGGGCCCGACGGCGGGCGCAGGACGGCCACGGCGTCGAGCCGCAGCGCCGTCGGGCGGATGCCGTGCTCGTCGACCCAGAGGCCCAGCAGGCGGCGCAGCCGCGCCACCTTGGCCGGGGTGATCGCCTCCAGCGGCGACCCGCACACCAGCGAGCGGCGGGTCTTGACCTCCACGCCCACGAGGCAGGCGCCCTCGCGCACCACGAGGTCGAGCTCGCCCCACCGGCAGCGCCAGTTGCGGTCGAGCACCACCAGCCCCGCCTGCTGCAGGTGCGCCGCAGCCACCTGCTCCCCGTACCGCCCGACCGCCTGCCTCGCTGCGCCTGCCACGGCGACCACCTCCTGCGCCGAGGCTGGCCGCAGGCGCGGGTGGGGTCAGCGCGCGGGAGGCGGGCTGTGGACGGCGGGACGGCAGCGCCGCCTGTGGGCGGCGGGTGGGACGAGCCGGCTCAGCCCGGGAAGCCCTCGGGCTTGGGCACCTCGAGGTCGGACTTCGACAGCTCCTCGACGTTGACGTCCTTGAACGTCACCACGCGCACGGTCTTGACGAAGCGCGCGGAGCGGTAGACGTCCCACACCCACGCGTCGGTGAGCACCAGCTCGAACCAGACCTCGCCGTCGGTGGTGCGCGGTCGCAGGTCGACGCCGTTGGCGAGGTAGAACCGCCGCTCGGTCTCGACCACGTAGGAGAACAGCCCGACGACGTCGCGGTACTCGCGGTAGAGCGCGAGCTCCATCTCGGTCTCGTAGTCCTCGAGGTCCTCAGCACTCATCGGGACCCATTCTGCACCTGCGCGCCGCCCGCAGCGTCCACACCGCGCCCCACACCAGGCAGGTGCCAGCTGCGCCGGTGCTGCGCGCACGGGCCGAGGCGGGACAGGGCCTCGACGTGGTTCGGGGCGCCGTAGCCCTTGTTGCCGGCCCAGCCGTAGTGCGGGTGGGCCGCCGACCGCTCGACCATCATCGCGTCGCGCTCGACCTTGGCCAGCACGCTCGCGGCCGCCACCGCGGCGCAGCGCAGGTCGGCCTTGACCTGCGTGGTGACCACCGGAGGCGGCAGCAGCCGGGCCACGGGGAAGGCCGCGGCGGGCACCGGCGCCTCCGCCCAGCCCAGGTCCAGCTCGAGCTCCGGCTCGGCGTCGGGCGCCGCGGCGGCGCGGCGCTCGGTGAGCCAGTCGTGGCTGCCGTCGAGCAGGACGGCGCTCGGGGCGCAGCCCAGCGCCGCGAGCGCGCGCTGCCCGGCCAGGCGCAGCGCGGCGATGATGCCCAGCGCGTCGATCTCCTCCGGCTCCGCGTGCCCGACGGCGTGCGCCGGGGCCCAGCGCCGCAGCTTCGGCACGAGCTCCTCGCGGGCGGCCGGCGTCAGCAGCTTGGAGTCGCGCAGGCCGGTGGGGGCGCTGCGGGTGGTGGCGTCGACGACGACCACGCCGACGCTCACCGGCCCGGCCAGCGCCCCGCGGCCGACCTCGTCGACGCCGGCGACCAGCGCGTGGCCGGAGCGCAGCAGCAGCCGCTCCTCGCGCAGCGTCGGCACCGCCGAGCGGGAGGTGCGGGCGGCGCGCGCCTGCCGGGGCACGGGACGGGGCCCGGGCGCGGTGCTCACGGCGCCGCCGGAGCCGGTGCGGCGTCGGGCACGTCCGCGAAGACCTCTTCGTGGTCGGAGATCCAGCCGAGCCGGGACAGCGGCCACACGCCGAGCACCGCGCGCCCGACGACGGAGTCCACGGGGACGGTGTTCCCGCCCGGCGAGTCCTCGTTGTAGCGGGAGTCCTTCGAGCGCGAGCGGTGGTCGCCCTGCACCCACAGCCGGCCCTCCGGCACGGTCACGGTGAACTCCAGGTCGCTGGGCGCGTCACCGGGGTAGACGTACGGCTCGTCGAGCGGGACGCCGTTGACGAGCAGGCGGCCGGAGTCGTCGCAGCACTCCACGACGTCGCCGGGCAGGCCGATCACGCGCTTGACCAGGTGCTCGCCGGAGTCCTGCGGCAGCACGCCGACGAACGTCAGCGCCGAGGCCACCGCGGAGCCGACCGGCCCGCGCTCGGGCTCGGGCACCGGCTCCAGCCAGCCGCCGGGGTCGCGGAAGACGACGACGTCGCCGCGCGCCAGGTCGAACGGCCCGGGGGTGAGCTGGCTGACGAGCACCCGGTCGCCGATCATCAGCGTCTCCTCCATCGACTCGGAGGGGATGTAGAAGGCCTGCACGAGGAAGGTCTTCACGAGCAGCGAGAGCACCAGCGCCGCGCCGACGACGAGCACGACCTCCCGCGCGGCGGCGAGGACGCCGGCCAGCGGCCCCCCGCGGCGCGCGGGCTCGGGCGCGGGCTGCGGCGGCTGGGACTGCTCGGCCTGGTCCGTCACTCGAGTCCTCCCGGGGCGTGGCCCTGGTCGTCGGTCCCGTCCTCGGGCCGGTCGTCCAGGAGGGCGGTGCGCCCCGGCGGCCAGGCTACGGCGACCACCCGACCGAGGACGCGCGCGGTGGGCACGACACCGCCGCCGGGGTCGCCGAGGTGCGCGCGGGAGTCCTCGGCGACGTCCCGCGCGTCGCCCAGCACCCACAGCTGGCCGGCCCCGAGCCGGACGTCGAAGCGCACCTCGCTGGGCGCGGTCCCGGCCGCCAGGTACGGCTCGTCGAGCGGCTCGCCGTCCACGAGCAGCGCTCCGGAGGCGTCGCAGCAGGCCACGCGCTCCCCCGGCAGGCCGACGACGCGCTTGACGTACTCGCGGGGCGCGCCGGGCAGGGCGAGCAGCGCGCCGAGGCGGGCGGCGGCGGAGGCCAGGGGCCCGCGGTCGACCCACGGGTCGAAGCTGCCGGTGCCGTCGAAGACGACGAGGTCACCGCGCCGGACGCCGTCCGCGCCGGTCTGCCGCACGAGCAGGCGGTCACCGGGTTGCAGGGTCGGCTCCATCGACGCGCTGGGGACGACGGCGACGTCGACCACCCACAGGCGCACCGCGGTGGTGACCACCAGGGCGAGGAGCACGAGGACGACGACGGCCCGCAGGCGCCGGAGCACCTGCGGGCCGTCGCTCGCGGAACGGGAGGTCAGCGGGCGTCCCGCTTCTCCTTGATCTTCGCCTTCTTGCCGCGCAGGTTGCGCAGGTAGTACAGCTTCGCGCGACGGACGTCACCGCGGGTGACGACCTCGATGCTGTCGATCGCCGGGGAGTGCACCGGGAAGGTGCGCTCCACGCCGACGCCGAAGCTGACCTTGCGGGCGGTGAAGGTCTCGCGCACGCCGCCGCCGGAGCGGCGGATGACCGCGCCCTGGAAGACCTGGACGCGGGAGCGGTTGCCCTCCACGACCTTGACGTTGACCTTGACGGTGTCGCCCGGGCCGAAGGCCGGGACGTCCGAGCGCAGCGAGGCTGCGTCGATGGCGTCGAAGGTGTGCATGGTGGTGTCCGTTCCCGCGGTGCCACAGGTCACGCGCGTGCACAGGGCGGCAGCGCTGCTGCCGCGGAGTCGGTCGGTCAGGTGGAGCCGCCGCGTCGACGGCCTGGGGCGCTGCGGGCCCCCTGTGGCAGGGGCAGCACGAGCCGGACGCGGAGCCTCAGTGTGGCACAGCGGGGCGCTCGACCTGCACCAGCCGCCCGTCGGCGGGCTCCCAGCCCAGCTCGGCGAGCACCGCCAGGTCGGCGCGGTCCAGCCGGGCGGGGTCGAGCGCGGCGAGCAGGTCGGGGCGGCGCGCCCCGGTGCGGCGCAGCTGCTGGTCGCGGCGCCAGCGGGCGATCCGCGCGTGGTGGCCCGAGAGCAGCACCTCCGGCGCCTCGCGCCCGCGCCAGCTCGCCGGCCGGGTGTAGACGGGGTGCTCGAGCAGCCCGCCCGAGGCCGCGGCGTGGGACTCCTCGACGAGGCTGGCGGGGTTGCCGACCACCCCGGGCAGCAGCCGCGCGACGGCCTCGACCACCGCGAGCACGGCGACCTCGCCGCCGTTGAGCACGTAGTCGCCCAGGCTCACCGGCGTCACGGGCATCCGCGCGGCGGCGTCGTCGAGCACGCGCTCGTCGATGCCCTCGTAGCGCCCGCAGGCGAACGCCAGCCACGGCTCGCGGGCGAGGTCCTCCGCCATCGCCTGCGTGAACCGGACGCCGGCGGGGCTGGGGACGAGCAGGTGCGGAACCCCGTCGCCCGCAGCGCCCGCCTCGCGACCGGCGGCCACCACGGCGTCCAGCGCCGCGGCCCACGGCTCGGGGCGCATCACCATGCCGGCGCCGCCGCCCAGCGGGGCGTCGTCGACGGTGTGGTGGCGGTCTGTCGTCCAGGTGCGCAGGTCGTGGACGGCGAGGTCGAGCAGGCCCGCGGTGCGCGCCCGGCCGATGAGCGACAGGTCCAGCGGGGCGAGGTACTCGGGGAAGATCGTGACGACGTCGACGCGCACGCCGCTCAGGCCCCGCCCTCGTCGGTGGCCTCGGTGCTGTCCGTCTCGTCCACCTCGTCGCCCTCGAGGAGCCCGCCGGGCGGGTCGAGCACGACCCGGCCGCCCTCGACGTCGACGACCGGCACGAGCGCGGTGACGAAGGGGACCCGCGCGGTGGCCCCGGACGGCTGGCGCAGCACGAGGAGGTCCTGGGCGGCTCCGTGCTCGAGCCCGACGACCTCGCCGGCGGGGCGGCCGTCGGTGCGCTCGGCCCGCAGGCCGACCAGGGCGGCCACCGGCCAGGCGTCGGGCTCGTCGCCCGCCAGGGGCGCGGTGGCCAGGAGCAGGACGCCGCGCAGGCCCTCGGCCCCCTCGCGGCCCTCGACGCCGGTGAAGGCGAGCAGGAGGGTGCCGTTGTGGTCGCGCACGGACTCGAGCTCGAGGGGCCCGGCGCCGGCGGGGTCGGTGGTGAAGACGGCGCCGGGGACGAACCGGCGGTCCGGGGCGTCGGTGCGCACCTCGATGCTCACCTCGCCCCGGACCCCGTGGGGCCGCCCGATCCGGGCGACCACCACCTCGACGGCGTCGGGCTGGTCGCTGCTCACCACGCGGCTCAGGACGTGCGGCGCCGCGGGCGGTCGACGTCGACGACGTCCACGCGCACCTCGTCCTGCGCCAGCGCGCCCACCACCGTGCGCAGCGCCTTGGCCGTGCGCCCCGCCCGCCCGATCACGCGGCCCAGGTCGTCCGGGTGCACGCGCACCTCGAGCAGCTCGCCGGAGCGCAGCTGCTTGCGGGAGACCTGGACGTCGTCGGGGTTGTCGACGATGCCGCGGATCAGGTGGTCGAGGACGTCGGTCAGCACGGCGCCTGCGATCAGGCGGAGGTGCCGACCGAACCGGCCTCGGCCGGCTCGTCGGTGCCCTCGGGCTGGCCGGCGTCGGCGACCTCGGCCGGCTCGACGACCGGGGCGGAGGTCTTCGACGGCTCGGCGGAGGACGCCGCGTTGGCGGCGGTGGCCGGCGCGACGACCGGCGTCTTGGGCTCCTTGACCTTCAGGGTGCCCTCGGCGCCGGGCAGGCCCTTGTAGGTCTGCCAGTCGCCGGTGACCTTCAGGAGCGCCATGACCTGCTCGGTCGGCTGAGCGCCGACGCCGAGCCAGTACTGCACGCGCTCGCGGTCGACCTGGATGAGCGAGGGCTCCTCGGTCGGGTGGTACTTGCCGATCTCCTCGATCGCGCGACCGTCGCGCTTGGTGCGCGAGTCGGCGACGACGATGCGGTAGTACGGCGCGCGGATCTTGCCGAAGCGCTTGAGACGGATCTTGACTGCCACGGGGGTACAGCTCCTGCTCGGTCTGGGGTGGGCCGGCCTGGGGGGCGCGTGGGGAGCGCCGCCCGGAGCGGCCCGGGGTCCAGCGGTGCGAGGGAAGAGGGCCCGCGCACGCTGAGTACAGCCGCTCATCATGCCAGACGGGGCCGCACGTTCCCACCGCGCGGCGAGCCGCCGGGGAGGCGGGGCGCGAGGGGGGCGCGAGGGGGGCGCGGGGGCGGGGCGCTCAGGCCACGCGCCGCCCGCGCAGGACGACCGCGCGCGGACCCGCGAGCGCCCCGACGTCCTCGCGCGGGTCGGCCGCGAGCACCACGAGGTCCGCCGGCGCCCCCTCCTCCAGCGCCCGGGCCCCGAGGTAGGCGCGCGCCCCCCACGTCGCGGCGTCCAGCGCCTGCACCGGGGGCACGCCGGCGGCGACGAGCTCGGCGACCTCGGCGGCCACGAGCCCGTGCGGCAGGACCGTGCCGGCGTCGGTGCCGACGAGCAGCCGGACGCCGGCCTCGGCGGCGGCGGCGACCGTCTCCCGGCGCCGGGCGTGCAGCGCCCTCATGTGCGCGGCGTAGCGGGGGAACTTCGCCTCCCCGCGCGCGGCGATCCCCGGGAAGGTGGCGATGTTGACCAGCGTCGGGGTGACCGCGACGCCGGCGGCGACGACGGCCGGCAGGAGGTCCGGCGTCAGGCCCGTGGCGTGCTCGAGGCAGTCCACGCCCGCGGCGAGCAGGCCGGGCAGCGCCTCCTCGGAGAAGGTGTGGACGGCGACCCGTGCGCCCTCCGCGTGGGCGGCCGCCACCGCCGCGGCCAGCGCCTGCTCGGGCCAGCACGCCGCGAGGTCGCCGCGGTCGCGGTCGATCCAGTCCCCCACGACCTTGACCCATCCGTCGCCCGCGCGGGCCTGGGCGCGCACGGCGTCGGCCAGCTGCTCGGGCTCGACCTCGTCGGCCACCCCGCGCAGGTAGCGCCGGGTGCGCGCCACGTGCCGGCCGGCCCGGAGCACGCGCGGGAGGTCGTCCTCCCCCGCCATCCAGGAGGTGTCGGCCGGGGAGCCGGCGTCGCGCAGGAGCAGCGCCCCCGCGTCGCGGTCGGTCTGCGCCTGGGCCCGCGCGGTGGCCCGGTCGACCGGGCCGTCGGCGCCGAGCCCGACGTGGCAGTGGGCGTCCACCAGCCCCGGCAGCGCCCACCCCTCGAGCGTGGTGACGTCCAGGCCCGGGCCGCGCGGGCGGGTCCAGGTGACGCGCCCGCCGAGCACCCACAGCTCGTCGCGGACGTCGTCCGGCCCCGCGAGCACGCGCCCCCGGACGTGCAGGACCTGCGTCACCGGCGGCTCAGCGGCCGAGGAACTTCTCGAAGCCCTTCGGCAGCTCGAGGTCCTCGAGGCCCTGGGCCGGGTCGGCGGCACCGAGCGCCCCGAACGCCGAGCCGCGCGGGGCGCTGGCCTTCTCCAGCGACGCCCGCTCCTGCTCGGCGCGCTTGGCCGGGTTGCCGGACTTCGCCTTGCGGCCCTTGACCGGCGGGGCGGTGCGCCCGCGCGACTTCTTGCCCCCGGCCATGCCGCCGCCCGCGCCGGGCATGCCGCCGGCCCCGGGCATCCCCGGCAGGCCGCCGCCGGCGCGCATCGAGCGCATCATCTGCTGCGCCTGGCCGAAGCGCTCCATGAGCGTGTTGACGTCGGTGACGGTGGTGCCCGAGCCGCGGGCGATGCGGGCCCGCCGCGAGCCGTTGAGGATCTTCGGGCTGCGCCGCTCCAGCGGGGTCATCGAGCGCACGATCGCCTCGATGCGGTCCATCTCCCGCTCGTCGAAGTTCTCCAGCTGCTCGCGGATCTGCCCCATCCCGGGGAGCATGCCGAGCACCTTCTTCAGCGAGCCCATGTTCTTGAGGGCCTGCATCTGGGTGAGGAAGTCCTCGAGGGTGAAGTCCTCGCCCTCGGCGAAGCGGGTCGCCAGGTCGGCGGCCTGGTCGGCGTCGAAGGCGCGCTCGGCCTGCTCGATGAGGCTGAGCACGTCACCCATGTCGAGGATGCGCGAGGCCATCCGGTCGGGGTGGAAGACCTCGAAGTCGGCCAGCCCCTCGCCGGTGGAGGCGAAGAGCACCGGCCGGCCGGTGACGGTGGCCACCGACAGGGCCGCGCCGCCGCGGGCGTCGCCGTCGAGCTTGGTGAGGACGACGCCGGTGAGGTCGACGCCCTCCTGGAAGGCCTGCGCGGTGGCCAGGGCGTCCTGGCCGATCATCGCGTCGACGACGAAGAGCACCTCGTCGGGGCTGACCGCGGCCCGGATGTCGGCGGCCTGCTGCATCATCTCGGCGTCGACGCCGAGCCGGCCGGCGGTGTCGACGACGACGACGTCGTGCTGGCGGGCGCGGGCCTCGGCCAGGCCGCGGCGGGCCACGTCGACCGGGTCGCCGACGCCGTTGCCCGGCTCGGGGGCGAAGACCTTCACGCCCGCGCGCTCGCCGACCACCTGCAGCTGGGTGACGGCGTTGGGGCGCTGGAGGTCGGCGGCGACGAGCAGCGGGGTGTGGCCCTGCTCGCGCAGCCAGCGGCCGAGCTTGCCGGCCAGGGTGGTCTTGCCGGCGCCCTGGAGGCCGGCGAGCATGATCACCGTCGGCGGGGTCTTGGCGAAGCGCAGCCGGCGGGTGGAGCCCCCGAGGACGGCGATGAGCTCCTCGTTGACGACCTTGACGACCTGCTGGCCCGGGTTCAGCGCACCCGAGACCTCCGCCGACAGCGCCCGCTCGCGCACCGCGGTGGTGAACGCGCGGACCACGGGCAGGGCGACGTCGGCGTCCAGCAGCGCGCGCCGGATCTCGCGGACGGTGGCGTCGACGTCCGCCTCGCTCAGCCGGCCCTTGCCCCGCAGGTTGCGGAAGGTGGCGGTGAGGCGGTCGGAGAGGGAGTTGAACACGGGGAGGGGGACCTCGATCTCTGCGCTCGTTCCCGGCAGCCGGGAGTCCGGCCCCAGGCTACCGCCGCAGGACGGGCGGCTCGGTCGCGCCCGGGACGTCGGCGGCGCCCGCGAGCACCGAGACCGCGGCCGCCACCCGCGAGGGCTCCAGGGGCGCACCGCCCGGCTCCCCGAGGTACAGGACGTCGACCGCCTGGCCGCCGTAGGTGGCGACGTGGGCGCTGTGGATCTCCACGCCGATCGAGGCCAGCTCCGCGCCGAGGGAGTGCAGCAGGCCCGGGCGGTCCATCGCGCGCACCTCCACGACGGTCGCCTCCCCCGAGGCCGCGGGCAGCAGGA
>NZ_JBZYWI010000074.1:0-15059 GCF_058932755.1 Quadrisphaera sp. DVD1 | reverse complement strand
CCGGCGGGCCGCCTCGACCTCGCGGGCGTCCTGCTCGGCCTGGGCGCGCACCCGCTCGGCCTCGAGCCGGAACCGCTCCGCCTCGGCCCGCTCGGCCTCGCGCCGCGCGAGCTCCTGCGGGGAGGGCGGCAGCAGCGGCTCCAGCGCCTCCCGCACCCGGCGGGCGACCTCCTGCGGCGCGGCGTCGGCGTCGATGACGAGGTAGCGGCGGGGGGTGCGGCGCGCGAGGGTGAGGAACCGCTGGCGCACGGCCTCGTGGAACTCCAGCGGCTCCGCCTCCAGGCGGTCGAGCTGGTCGCCCAGGCGGGCGCGGGCGCGGTCGGCCGGCAGGTCGAGGACGACGGTCAGGTCGGGCAGGAGGCGCTGCGTCGCCCACTGGGACAGCGCGGCCACCTCCTCCCCCACGAGCATGCGCCCTGCGCCCTGGTAGGCGACCGAGGAGTCCACGTAGCGGTCGGTGATCACCAGCGCGCCGCGCTCCAGCGCCGGGCGGACGACCTCGGCGACGTGCTGGGCGCGGTCGGCCGCGTAGAGCAGGGCCTCGGCGCGCGGCGCCAGGGCGCCCCCGTGCAGCAGCACCTCGCGGATCGCGCGGCCCGCCTCGGTGGCTCCCGGCTCGCGGGTGAGCACGACCTCGTGGCCCAGCTCGCCGAGCCACTGCTGCAGCGCCCGCGCCTGGGTGGTCTTGCCCGTGCCGTCGCCGCCCTCCAGGGCGACGAGGAAGCCCGAGGTGCGCCGCGGAGGCGCCTCGGGGGGCGCGGAGTGGCGCAGCCGCCAGGCCCGGACGACGTCGGCCCGCAGCGGGCCGGAGGCGCCGTCGTCCATCTGCCGGTAGGCGAGGACGCCGATCCCGGTCGCGAGGACGGCGGCCACCAGGAGGGTCAGGGCCGCGCCGTTGTAGTCGAGGCTGGCGGTGTCGGTGATCGGCAGGCTGTTCTGCCCGAAGGCCGCGGCCAGGGCCGGCGCGAGCACCAGCACGCTGATGAGCACCACGCGGGCGGCGGACTGGACGAAGGCGAACGTGCGGCCGCGCAGGTCGTCGGCGACCTCCAGGCCCAGCAGGGTGTAGCCGGTCACCCACGCCACGCCGCCGCAGGCGCCCACGACGATGCTCAGGAGGGCGACGACGGCGATGTTCGGGACCAGCGCCAGGGGCACGAGGGTGAGGCCGGCGCCGACGATCGCCAGGGCGAACAGCCGCCAGCGCACGAGCGCCGCGAGCACCCGCGGGCCGGTCCACATGCCCAGCGCCAGGCCGGTGAAGACGCACCCGAAGAGGAGCCCGAAGCCCGCCGAGCCCGCGCCGAGGTCGGCCACGTAGGTGGGCGAGACCCCGATGACGAACCCGCCGGCCGCGAAGGCCCCGAGCATGCCCACGACGAGCCCGCGGACCAGCGGGGTGGCGGCCACGAAGCGCCACCCGTCGACGATGCTGCGGCCCAGGCCGACCGGTCGGGCGCCCTCGGCGGCGGGGAGGCGCGCAGGCAGCGCCAGGCGCCAGACGACGAGCGCCGCCACGAGGTAGGTCAGCGCGTTGGCGTAGAGGGCCAGGGTGTCCTCGTGCCCGGTGAGCGCCCCGGAGAGCAGCGCGAGGCCGATGAAGAGCAGGGCGGCGATCGGGGCGGTGCCGTAGGTGACGACGAGCCCGAGCTGGTTGGCCGCCTCGAGGCGCTCGCGCGGCACGAGGTTGGGGACGGTGGCGTCCTTGGCCGGCGTCCAGAACAGGCCCACGACCTCGACCAGCAGGGTGGCGATGAGCAGCCACTGCAGCGTGCCCACCAGCGGGATGGACGCGAAGAGCGCGAACCGGAGGAGGTCGCCGACGACCATGGTCGTCTTGCGGTTCCACCGGTCGGCCACCGCACCGGCCAGCGGGCCGAAGAGCATCGCCGGGGCCAGGCGCAGCACGAGCAGGCCGGCCACCGTCAGGTTCGCCGCGGCGTAGGAGGACTCCTCGCCGAACCGCCGCGCCATCGCGACGGTGGCCAGCAGCCCGAGCCAGTCGCCGAGGCTGGACAGGCCCAGGCACAGCCAGAGGTCGCGGAAGGGCTTGATGGCCAGGACCGCGCGGACGCCGTGGTCAGGACCGGCGGTCGTCGCGGGCGCTGCGCTGCTGCCGACCGTGCTCACCCGGCCAGGGTAGCGGCGCCACCTGACACCGAGGAGGTTCCGCCACGGGGCCGGCCCGTGCTCAGGTCATCGGGTAGAGGGCCACCGGCTCGGTGGTCGGCTCGGTGCTGCCGCCCTCGGGCTCCACGGTGACCGCCACGCCGGTGACGCCGGCCATGTCCCCGCGCAGCACCGCGGGGTCGTCGTCCCGGGCGTCGAAGGTGGCGGCCGGCACCGGCTCGCCGTCGCGCAGCAGCCACAGCTGGTAGGTGCGGCCGTCCGGCGCGGGCGCCGCGCCCGTGTCGAGGAGCACCGCCGTCTGCTGCTCCACCGAGACCACGAGGCGGGTGCCGGCCCACTGCTCGTCCGCACCGCTGGAGGCCGCGACCGTCACGGCGTCCGGCGCCGCGACGACCCGGCCGAGGTCGGCCGCGACCGCGCGCGCCTGGTCGCGGTCGGCGCGGTACTGCACCGCCGTCCACCCCAGGGCGGCGCCGCCGAGCAGCACGACGGCGGCGGCCGCGGCGGCCAGCGCCACGACCGGGCGGCTCCAGCGCGCTCGGCGGCGCTCGGCCAGGTCGACCACGGTCGCCTCGGCGGTGCGCACCGGCGGCAGTTGGGGCACCTCGTCCAGGCGCGCCAGGACCGCCTCGCGCAGGTGCGCCGGGGGCTGGACCGGCACGGCGCCGGCCAGGGCGGCGAGCCCCTCGCGCACGACCGCCAGCTCCGCGCGGCAGGCGGCGCAGCCGGCGAGGTGCTGCTCGGCGCGGGCCCGCTCGTCGGGGGTCACCGCGTCGGCGGCGTACGCGGCCGTCAGGTCGTGCTCGCTCATGCCGTCCCCTCCAGGCCCGCCAGGCCGGTGCGCAGCCGGATCAGCCCGTCGCGCAGGCGCGTCTTGACCGTCGGCACCGGCACCCCCAGCCGCTGGGAGATCTCCGCCGAGGTGTGCCCGCCCCAGTAGGCCAGCACGACCGCCTCCCGCTGGAGGTCGGTCAGACCCGTCAGGGCCGCGCGCACGCGCTGCTCGTCCTCGTGCTGGAGGACGTCCTCGGCGACGGAGTCGTACTCGCGCACCGCCTCGCCGGCCACGGCGCGGTCCTCGCGGTCCTCGGCCGAGCGCACCGAGCGCACGCGGTCCACCGCGCGCCGGTGCGCGATCGTCAGGGCCCACGCGGACGTGCTGCCGGCGGCGGGGTCGAACCGGGCGGCCTGTCGCCACACCTCGAGCATCACCTCCTGCACCACCTCCTCGGCCATGGCGTGGTTGCGCACGACGGCGCGCGCCAGGCCGAGCATCTTGGGCGCGAGCGCGTCGTAGACCTCGGCGAAGGCCTCGCGGTCGCCCTGGGCGACGCGGGCCATGACCGGAGCCAGCGGGTCGACGGGTCGCTCCGCACGCCGCCACCGCCCTCGCTCGTCGCTGTCCTGGGGAGCGGCGTCTTCACTCCCTACTGCGTTCGACACCGGACCTCCGGAGGATTGCCGTTCCCGGCAGCGAGTTCGCTCAGCTGGACGGGGAGGCCTTCGCCGCGGTCTTCTTCGCGGCGGGCTTCTTGGCGGCCGGCTTCTTCGCCGCGGGCTTCTTGGCCGCAGCGGCCCGGGTCTTCTTCACCGGCCCGCGAGCGCGCTTCTCGGCCAGCAGCTCGGCCGCGCGCTCGGGGGTGAGGGTCTCGACCGGGTCGTCCTTGCGCAGGGTCGCGTTGGTCTCGCCGTCGGTGACGTAGGGGCCGAACCGGCCCTCCTTGACCACCACCGCCTTCCCGCTGACCGGGTCGGTGCCGAGCTCGCGCAGCGGCGGCGTCACCGCTCGGGCGCCGCGCCCGCGCTTGGGCTGGGCGTAGACCTCCAGCGCCTGCTCGAGGGTGACGTCGAAGAGCTGCTCCTCGCCCTCCAGCGAGCGCGAGTCGGTGCCGCGCTTGAGGTAGGGCCCGTACCGCCCGTTCTGCGCGGTGATCTCCTCGCCGGTCGCCGGGTCGGTGCCGACCACGCGCGGCAGCGACAGCAGCCGCAGGGCGTCGTCCAGCGTCACCGTCTCCAGCTGCATGGTCTTGAACAGCGAGCCGGTGCGCGGCTTGGCCGACTTCGGGGCGTCCTCGGGCAGCACCTCGGTGACGTAGGGCCCGTACCGGCCGGCGCGGGCGACGACCGTGCGCCCGGTGTCGGGGTCGGTGCCGAGCTCGCGCTCGCCGTCGCCGGAGGTGGCGAGCAGCTCGCGGGCCCGCTCGACGGTCAGCTCGTCCGGCGCCAGGTCGTCGGGCACCGCCGCGCGCTGCGGGTCGCCGCCCTCGACCTCGGCCGGGGCCTCCAGGTAGGGGCCGTAGCGCCCCACCCGCAGGGTGATGCCCTCGCCGATCTCGACGGAGTTGATCCCGCGGGCGTCGATGTCGCCCAGGTCGTCCACCAGCGGCTTGAGGCCCTGGGAGCTGTCCTGGCCCGGGCCGCCGGGCGCGCCGGTGCCGCCCGCCACGCCGGTGCCACCGCCGAAGTAGAACCGGCCCAGCCACGCGGCGCGGTCCTCCGTGCCGCCGGCGATGCGGTCGAGGTCGTCCTCCATCGACGCGGTGAAGTCGTAGTCGACGAGGTAGCGGAAGTGGTCCTCGAGCAGGCGCACCACCGCGAAGGCGATCCAGCTGGGCACCAGGGCGTTGCCGCGGCGCCACACGTAGCCGCGGTCGCTGATCGTGGCGATCGTCGCGGCGTAGGTGGAGGGGCGGCCGATGCCGCGCTCCTCCAGGGCCTTGACCAGGCTGGCCTCGGTGTAGCGCGGCGGCGGGGAGGTCTCGTGGCCCTCGGCCTCGGCGCCCAGGACGTCGACCGCCTGGCCGCTCTCCAGCTGCGGCAGCCGGCTCTCGGCCTCGCCCTCGCCGCCGTGGCGCTCCTCGTCGCGCCCCTCCTCGTACGCGGCCAGGAAGCCGCGGAAGGTGATCACGGTGCCGGACGCCGACAGCTCGACGTCGCGCGCGCTCTCGCCCGCGGTGGTGACGACCGGCACGGCGCCGCCGAGGCGGACGGTGGCCGTGGAGCCGCGGGCGTCGGCCATCTGGCTGGCCACGGTGCGCTGCCAGATCAGCTCGTAGAGGCGGAACTCGTCGCCGCGCAGCGCGCCGGCCACCTGCGCGGGGGTGCGGAAGGAGTCGCCGGCGGGGCGGATCGCCTCGTGCGCCTCCTGCGCGTTCTTGGCCTTGGAGGCGTACACGCGGGGCTTGGCGGGCACGTACTCCGGCCCGTACAGCTCGCCCGCCTGCGCCCGGGCCGCGGTGAGCGCCTGCTGGCTCAGCGCCGTGGAGTCGGTGCGCATGTAGGTGATGAAGCCGTTCTCGTACAGCGTCTGCGCGACCCGCATGGTCTGGCGGGCGGAGAAGCGCAGCTTGCGCTGGCCCTCCTGCTGCAGCGTGGAGGTCGTGAACGGCGCGGCCGGACGGCGCGTGTAGGGCTTGGTGTCGACGCTGCGGACCGCCAGCGCGGTGCTGCGCAGGCCCGCGGCGATGGCCGTGGCCACCTCCTCGTCGAGGCGGACGACGTCCGCGGCGCGGGCGGTGAGCTCGCCGGTGTCGGTGAAGTCGCGGCCGGTGGCCACGCGCGCGCCGTCGACGGCGACCAGGCGGGTGCGGAAGGCCTCGGCGCGCGCGGTGTCCGAGGCGGCGGCGACCTGCGCCCGCACGTCCCAGTAGCCGGCGGAGACGAACGCCATCCGCTCGCGCTCGCGCTCGACGACCATCCGGGTCGCCACGGACTGCACCCGGCCGGCGGACAGGCCCGCGCGCACCTTGCGCCACAGCACCGGGGAGACCTCGTAGCCGTAGAGGCGGTCGAGGATGCGCCGCGTCTCCTGGGCGTCGACCAGGTGGGTGTCGATGTCGCGGGTGTCGTCCAGCGCCCGCTGGATCGCCTCGCGGGTGATCTCGTGGAAGACCATCCGCTTGACCGGCACCTTCGGCTGCAGCGTCTGCAGCAGGTGCCAGGCGATGGCCTCGCCCTCGCGGTCCTCGTCGGTCGCGAGGTAGAGCTCGTCCGCGTCCTTCAGCGCCCGCTTGAGCTCGGTGACCTTCTTGCGCTTGTCGGCGTCGACGACGTAGTACGGCTCGAAGCCGTTGTCGACGTCCACCGCGAACCGCCCGAACGGCCCCTTCTTCATCTCCGCCGGCAGCTCCGAGGGCTGGGGCAGGTCGCGGATGTGCCCCACGCTCGCCTCGACCTCGTACCCGTCGCCGAGGTACCCGGCGATGGTGCGCGCCTTCGCGGGCGACTCGACGATGACGAGGCGTCGCGGCGCGGCGTCGGTGGAGCTACGGGCCACGAGGGGTGCCTTCCGGGACGGGGACCGGGGCGAGCCCGGAGCGGACTCCCAGACGGTAACCCGTCTGCGGCCCGCTTCAGGCCACCGACCCGGGGCGGTGGACGCGACGGGCGAGCGGTCGGCGCAGCACCATCGCGGCCAGCAGGACGGCGCACGCGGCCCCCGCGACACCGGCCGCCCCGCCGGCGTAGGCCAGCGCCAGCTCGCCGCGGCCCTCGGCCAGCGGGGGCACCCGGGAGGCGAGGACGGCCACGACGACCAGCGCCCCCAGGGCGCCGAGCACCGCGCCCGCGGCCAGCACCGCGAGCGCCGGGCGGTGCCCGCTCGTGCGGCCGCGGTCGGCCGGGGACTGCTCCTCCTCCGGAGCCGGCATGACCACCGCGACCAGCGCGGCCCAGGCGCCGACCACGAGCACGGCGGCGACGGCGTCGCTGGCCCGGTGCCAGCCCGCAGCGAGGGTCGCCACCCCGGTGGCGGTCGTGTACGCGGCGCCGGCGACGGCCACCGCGGGGCGCAGGCGGGTGGGCACGACGACGAGCAGCGCCACCGAGACCGCCGCCGCGAAGGCGGTGTGGCCGCTGGGCAGGCTGTTGCCCGGCCCGGGCTCCCCGATGAGGTCGGCGCGGTCGAGCACCCAGCGCTTGAGCACCTGCGTGGTGACCGTCGGCCCGAGCACGAGGACGGCGGCCGCTGCCGCCACCGCGACCCGCCGCCGCACGAGCCCGATGACCACGACGAGCGCGACGACGAGGAGCACCGCCAGGCCGGAGACGACGTCGAGGACCGCGTCGGCGTACTCGAGGGTGAACCGGCGGCCCGTGGCGCCGCCGGCGAGCGTGGCCTGGTCGACCAGCTGGCCGCGGCGGGTGGCGACGAAGACCCGGTGCAGGGCCCCGACGCCGACCGCGCACGCCAGCGCGAAGAGCACTCCCGCGGCGGCGCGCCACCGCGGGCTCACGCCGGCACCAGGAGCCCGTCTGCCACCAGGTCGCGCACCTGCGGCAGCAGCTCGGCGACGAGCGGGGCCGCCTCCACCTCCAGCAGCGCCGCCAGGGCCCCGGCGATCTGCCCCACGGACAGCTCGCCGTCGCTGGCCCCGACCAGCCCCGCCAGGGCGGTGCCCACCGGGACGACCCGGCCCAGGCCGCCGCCCTGGCGCAGGAGGATCACCGACGGGTCGGCGTCCCCCGGCCGCAGGTGCCGCTCCTCGGTGACGTCGCCCGCGACGCGGAGCCGCGCGGCCAGCAGGCCCTCGTCGTCGGTGGCGGCCAGCAGGTCGCGGGCGGCGAGGACGTCGGCCACGTGGGTGCCCAGGGGCGCGCGCAGCGGCCCGGTCGCCTCCTCCAGGCGCCGCCAGCGGGGGCGGTCGTCGGTCGGGGCGTGCAGGACGACGAACCCGAAGCCGACCGCCTCCACCCCGCGGGCGGCGAAGTCGTCCAGCCACGCGCCCAGCAGGGCGTCGAAGTCCGGGCCCGGGCGCTGCCCGCCGTCGCGGATCCAGGTCTCGGCGTACTCGGCGGGGTCCTGGACCTCGCGCTGCACGACCCAGCCGTCCAGGCCGGAGGCCTCCAGCCAGCCCCCCACCCGGTCAGTCCAGCCCTCCCCCGCCCGGTGCTCCCAGTTCCCCAGCAGCTGGGCGCTCCCGCCGGGGGCCAGGACGCCGCCCAGGCCGGTGACCAGGCGCCGCACCACCTCGTCGCCGACCAGGCCGCCGTCGCGGTAGGTCCAGCCCGGGACCGCGGCGGTGCGCGGGGTGACGACGAACGGGGGGTTCGACACGACGAGGTCGAAGCGCTCGCCCGCCACCGGCTCGAGGAGGCTCCCCCGGCGCAGGTCGAGGTCGACGCCGGACAGCGCCGCGTTGAAGGCGGCGAAGGCCAGGGCCCGGGCCGAGGTGTCGGTCGCGGTGACCGACGCGGCGTGGCGGGAGGCGTGCAGGGACTGCACCCCGCTGCCGGTGCCGACGTCCAGCACCCGCTCGGCCGGGGTGCGCACGGTCAGCTGGGCGAGCGTGGTCGAGGCCCCGCCCACGCCGAGGACGTGGTCCGTGGCCAGCGGCCCCCCGGTGGCCACCTCGCCGAGGTCGGAGGCGAGCCACCAGTGCGCCTGGCCCCCGGCGTCGACGGCGGCGTAGGGGCGCAGGTCCACCAGGGCCCGGACGGCGTCCTCGTGGCCGGCGCCGGCGGCCTCGACCAGGCCCGCCTCGGCCGCCCCGGTGGTGCCGGTGGCCGGCAGCGCGGCGTCCAGCGCCGAGCGCGGCACCTCGGCGCCGAGCACGAACAGCCGGGTTAGGACCGCGACCGGATCGTCGACGGCGCCCGGGCCGGACAGCGCCCGCTGCGCCGGGAGGGGCTGGTCGCGCAGCAGCGCTCCCGCGGCCACCGGACCGAGCAGGCCGGTGACGGCGTCCACGGTCCAGCCGGCCCGCTCGAGGTCGGCGCGCAGGGCGGCGGTGCGGGCGGCGTCGGTGCGGGGCGGCGGAGGCACGACCGGCACGGTACGTGGTCCTCCCTCACGTCCAGGGGGACGGCGCAGGGGCGCGCTCCCCCGCGGCGGGAGGAGCGCGCCCCTGTCGAGGTGCGGGCCGGTCAGACGGTGCCGCGGCCCTCGTCCCGGACGTCGCCGAGGGTGCTCGCCCCGGCGGTGGCGCCGGTGCTGGCCCCGGCGCTCGTGCCCGTGCCCGTGGTCGTGCCGGTGCTCGTGCCCACCGGCTCCAGGACGGCGTCGCCCTCGGGGTCGAGGTCGTGCGGGCCGAGGTCGTCGAGGTCGTCGTCGGACTCGTCGATCCCGGTCGGGCGGCGCTTGGCGACCCACACGGCCACGACGACCACCACGAGCGCCGCGCCGGCGATCGCCAGCCGGGCCGGGGTGTTGGCGTCGTCGCCGATGCTCAGCGTCACCACCGCGGGGACGATGAGGATCGCCACGAGGTTCATCACCTTGAGCAGCGGGTTGATCGCCGGGCCGGCGGTGTCCTTGAACGGGTCGCCGACCGTGTCGCCGATCACCGTGGCGGCGTGGGCGTCGGAGCCCTTGCCGCCGTGGTGGCCGTCCTCGACGATCTTCTTCGCGTTGTCCCAGGCGCCGCCGGAGTTGGACAGGAACACCGCCATGAGGGCGCCGCAACCGATCGCCCCGGCGAGGAAGCCGGCCAGCGCGGCGGTGCCCAGGCCGAAGCCCACGACGACCGGGGCCAGCACCGCGAGCAGGCCGGGGGTGGCCAGCTCGCGCAGCGAGTCGCGGGTGCAGATGTCGACCACCCGGGCGTACTCGGGGGTCTCGGTGCCGTCCATGATCCCGGGACGGGTGCGGAACTGGCGGCGGACCTCGAAGACGATGGCGCTCGCCGCCCGGGTCACCGCGTCGATGGCGAGCCCGGAGAAGAGGAAGACCACCGAGGCGCCGAGCAGCAGCCCGACGAGCACCGACGGGATGGTCACCATGCCCACGCCGATCTCGCCGGAGAGGGTCTGGCCGAGCCCCAGGGCCTGCAGCGCGAACGCGGACGGCTGGGTGCCGGCGACGTTCGCGGCGTTCTGCGCGGCGTCCAGCACGGTGTTGGTGAAGGAGCCGAAGAGGGCCGTGGCGGCCAGGACGGCGGTGGCGATCGCGATGCCCTTGGTGATCGCCTTGGTGGTGTTGCCCACGGCGTCGAGCTCGGTGAGGGTCTGCGCGCCGGCCTCGTCGACGTCCCCGGACATCTCGGCGATGCCCTGGGCGTTGTCGCTGACCGGGCCGAAGGTGTCCATGGCGACGATGACGCCGACCGTCGTCAGCAGGCCGGTGCCGGCCAGGGCGACGAGGAAGAGCGCGAGGGTCACCGTGCCACCGGCGATGAGGAAGCAGACCAGCACCGCCGCGGCGATGATCAGGGTCGTGTAGACCGCGGAGGTCAGGCCCACGCCGATGCCGGAGAGCACCACCGTGGCGGCCCCGGTCAGCGACGTGCGGGCGACGTCCTGGGTCGGGCGGGAGTCGGTGCCGGTGAAGTAGCCCGTCACCCAGAGGATGACGACCGCCAGCAGGATGCCGACCACGACGGCCGCCGCGGCCTGGAAGCGCGGGTCGCCGGTGGCCTCGGCCCCGGCCGCGGAGATCGAGGTGAGGTCCGCGAACGAGTCGGGCAGGTACAGGAAGGCCGCGAGCGCGCAGCCCACGGCGGCCACGACCGCGGAGATGTAGAAGCCGCGCTGGATGGCGGCCAGGCCGCTCTCGCCGTCGCGGGCGCGGATGAGGAAGACGCCCAGGACGGCGGTCAGCGCGCCGATCGCCGGGACGACCAGCGGGAAGACCAGGCCCTCGTCGCCGAAGGCGGCGCGGCCGAGGATCAGGGCGGCCACGAGGGTGACCGCGTAGGACTCGAACAGGTCGGCGGCCATGCCGGCGCAGTCGCCCACGTTGTCGCCCACGTTGTCGGCGATCGTCGCGGCGTTGCGGGGGTCGTCCTCGGGGATGCCCTGCTCGACCTTGCCCACGAGGTCGGCACCGACGTCGGCGGCCTTGGTGAAGATGCCGCCGCCGACGCGCATGAACATCGCCAGCAGGGCGGCGCCGAAGCCGAAGCCCTCGAGCACGCCCGGGGCGTCCTCGCGGTAGATGATCACCACGAGGGCGGCGCCCAGCAGGCCCAGGCCCACGGTCGCCATGCCCACGGTGCCGCCGGTGCGGATCGCCAGGCGCATGCCGACGGCGCGGCCGCCCTCCTCGCGCGAGGCCGCGGCGACCCGGACGTTGGCCCGCACGGCCAGGGACATGCCCAGGTACCCGATGGTCGCGGAGAACAGCGCGCCGAAGAGGAAGGCGACGCTGCGGCCCAGCTTGACGCCGTCCTCGGCGGGCAGGAGCCACAGGATCCCGAACACGAGGACGACGAAGATCGCCAGCGTCCGGAACTGCCGCCGCAGGTAGGCGCTCGCACCCTCCTGGATCGCGCTGGCGATCTCCTGCATCCGGGGGGTGCCCTCGCCGGCCGCCAGCACCTGGCGGCGGAACACGAAGGCCATCACCAGCCCGGCCAGGGCGATCACCGCGACGACCACGACGATCGCGAGGTCACCGCCTCGGACCGCCGCGGCCTCGGCCGCGGGGT
This sequence comes from Quadrisphaera sp. DVD1, assembly GCF_058932755.1. Classification (NCBI taxonomy): domain Bacteria; kingdom Bacillati; phylum Actinomycetota; class Actinomycetes; order Kineosporiales; family Kineosporiaceae; genus Quadrisphaera; species Quadrisphaera sp. DVD1. The sequence continues at coordinate 3,564 of NZ_JBZYWI010000074.1, read as the reverse complement.
CTGCTGCGGCGGTCAGCACCGCTCCGCTCGACTGCCCGAGCATCCGTCCTCCTCGACGAGGCCAGGCGTGGCCCCCCGGGCGGCCTCGCAGCGCCGTTCGGAGGGATCAGTGGTCGGGGCGGAGTGTACGCAGACGCCTGTGTCGGCGATCACACACGCCGGTGACGCGCCGGTGACGCGCCGGTCACACGCGCCAGGTCAGGCGCGTCCTGCCGCCGGGGCCGCCCGGTCCGGCGGTGACGGCGACGTCGTCCGCGAGCCCCGCCATGAGGAGCAGGGCGACGTCCTCGGTCTCGATGCCGTCGTCACCCGCTCCGTCGCGGACCTCGATGACGAGCGACCGGCCGCTGGCGGAGACCTCGACCTCCACCAGCTCGGTGGCGCCCGCGGACTCGCTGCGCTGCACCGCCCGGCCGCAGGCCTCGCCCACGGCCAGGCGGACGCCCTCCAGGGCGCCGTCGCCGAGGCCGGCGCGGCGGGCGACCGCCATCGCGACCAGGCGCGCGGTGCGCACGTGCTCGGGGAGGGCGGTGAAGCGCAGCAGCACCGGGCCCGTGCTGTGCAGGGGCTGGGCCTGCGCCAGCACGGACTCGTCAGAGGCGCTCACGGGAGTCGTCGACGCGCGCTCAGGCGCCGGCGCCGCCGCTGGAGGCGGCGACCGCCTCCTCGACGCTGGGGTGGATCGGGAAGACCTTGGTCAGACCGGTGATCCGGAAGACCTTGAGGATCTTCTCCTGGGTGCACACCAGGTGCAGGGACCCGTCGTGGGAGCGCACGCGCTTGAGCCCGCCCACGAGGACCCCCAGACCGGTGGAGTCCAGGAAGTCGACCTTCTCCATGTCGATGATCAGGTGGTGGCGGCCCTCGCCGACCAGGTCGTTGAGGCGCTCGCGCAGGACCGGCGCGGTGTAGACGTCGATCTCCCCCCCGACCTCGACGACGGTGCGACCGCCCTGCTCACGGCTGGTGACGGACAGGTCCACGCGCACTCCTCGAACTCGCTCGACGGCTGCGGGGGGCCCTGGACGGCACCACCGCGATCGATGGCATTCAACCACCGCCCTGTGATTCCGGCCACGAGAGCGGGGCGGGGCGGCGGCCGGGGCCGCTCGCCCGGCCCGATCACCGCGCGGGTGCGACGATGGGCCCGGTGAGCAGCCTGGACGCCGCGGTCGAGCGGCTGCTCGCAGCGCCGGGCCGGCGCGAGCGCGTCCTGCACGAGCACCGCGTGCCGGCGCGCGAGGGCACCACCGCCCCGTGGCCCGCCTGGACCGACCCCGCCCTGCGCGCCGCCCTGGAGCGGTCGGGCGTGAGCGCCCTGTGGGAGCACCAGGTGCGCGCGGCCGAGGCGGCCCACGACGGCCGCCACGTCGTCGTGGCCACCGGGACGGCGTCGGGCAAGTCCCTGGCCTACCTCCTGCCCGCGCTGACCGCGGTGGCCGAGGGCGCCGCGGCGCCGACGGGGCGCGGGGCGACCGCGCTCTACCTGTCCCCCACCAAGGCGCTGGCCGCCGACCAGCTCGCGACCGTGCGCGCCCTGGACGTGCCCGGCGTCCGGGCCGCCAGCTACGACGGCGACACCCCGTCCAGCGAGCGGCGGTGGGTCCGCGACCACGCCTCGTACGTGCTCACCAACCCGGACCTGCTGCACCGCTCGCTGCTCCCGGGGCACGCCCGGTGGGCGAGCTTCCTGCGGTCGCTGCGCTACGTCGTCGTCGACGAGTGCCACCGCTACCGCGGGCTGTTCGGCTCCCACGTGGCCGCGGTGCTGCGCCGGTTGCGCCGGGTCGCCGCCTCCTACGGGGCGCACCCGGTGTTCGTGCTGGCCTCGGCCACCTCCGCCGAGCCCGCCACGAGCGCCTCGCGGCTGGTCGGGGTGCCGGTCGAGGCCGTGGCCGAGGACACCGCCCGCCGCGGGGCCACCCGGTTCTGGCTCTGGGAGCCGCCGCTGCTGCCCGGCCTCGGCGAGCACGGAGCCCCCACGCGCCGCTCGGCCAGCGCGGAGACCGCCGACCTGCTGGGCGACCTCGTCGTGGACGGCGTCCGCACCGTCGCCTTCGTGCGCTCGCGGCGCGGCGCCGAGGCGGTGGCCGTCTCCACCCGCCGGGCGCTGGCCGAGGTCGACCCCCGGCTGCCCGCCCGGGTGGCCGCCTACCGCTCGGGCTACCTGCCCGAGGAGCGGCGCGCCCTCGAGGCGCGGCTGCGCAGCGGCGACCTGCTCGGGGTGGCCTCCACCAGCGCGCTGGAGCTGGGCGTGGACGTCTCGGGCCTGGACGCCGTCGTCATCGCCGGCTGGCCCGGCACGCGGTCGTCGCTGTGGCAGCAGGCCGGTCGGGCGGGGCGGGCCGGTGAGGACGCCCTCGCCGTCTTCGTCGCCGACGACGACCCGCTGGACACCTTCGTCGTCCACCACCCCGAGGCGGTCTTCGGCGCCCCGGTGGAGTCCACCGTGCTCGACCCGGACAACCCCTACGTGCTGGGCCCGCACCTGTGCGCGGCCGCCGCCGAGGTGCCGCTCGTGCCCGCCGACCTGGAGCTCTTCGGCCCGTCGGCGGAGCCGGTGCTGCGCCACCTCGTGGCCGGAGGGCTGCTGCGCCGGCGGCCGGCCGGCTGGTTCTGGACGAGCCGGGAGCGGGCCAGCGACCTCGCGGACCTGCGGGGCACCGGCGGGGAGCCGGTGCGGCTGGTGGAGTCCGGCACCGGGCGCGTGCTGGGCAGCGTGGACGCCGGCGCGGCGCACCACACCGTCCACCCCGGCGCCGTGTACCTGCACCAGGGCGCCGGCTACCTCGTCGAGGCGCTCGACGAGGCCGAGCACGTCGCGCTGCTGCACCGCGAGGAGGTCGACTGGACCACCTCCGCCCGCGAGGTGACCGACGTCCGCATCCTCGCCGAGGACCGCTGGCGCGACTGGGGGCCGGTGCGCCTCAGCACCGGCACGGTGGAGGTGACCAGCCAGGTGACCTCCTTCCTGCGGCGGCGGGCCGCCACCGGTGCCGTGCTCGGCGAGGAGCCGCTGGACCTGCCCTCGCGCACCCTGCGCACGCACGCCGTGTGGTGGACCCTGCCGCCGGAGCTGCTCGAGGCGCACGGGGTCGAGCCCGGTGGCGTGCCCGGCGCCGCCCACGCCGCCGAGCACGCCGCGATCGGCCTGCTCCCGCTGGTGGCGACCTGCGACCGCTGGGACGTCGGCGGGGTCTCGACCGACCTCCACCCCGACACCGGCGTCCCCACCGTGTTCGTCCACGACGCCGCGGCCGGCGGGGCCGGGTTCGCCGAGCGGGGCTTCGCCGTGGCCGCCACGTGGCTGCGCGCGACGACCGACCTCGTGGCGGCGTGCGAGTGCGCCTCGGGGTGCCCCTCGTGCGTGCAGTCGCCCAAGTGCGGCAACGGCAACGAGCCGCTGGACAAGGCCGGCGCGCTGCGGCTGCTGACGGCCACGCTCGCCGCGGCCGACGAGGACGGCCGCCCGGTCGCCTCCACGCCCGCCGCCTGAGCGGCCCCCGCGCGCCGGACCGGCCCGGGCGCCGGCGAGCGCCAGCCCCAAGCTATCCCTTTTCTCCC
>NZ_JBZYWI010000073.1:0-15326 GCF_058932755.1 Quadrisphaera sp. DVD1 | reverse complement strand
GGCCCCGGCGGGCATCACCAGCCGCCCCCACCGGCCCGCCCCGGCGCCGACCGGCGTCGTGAGCCAGCCCTCCGGCCCGGCCACGGCCGTGCTGTCGGACCAGGGGACCAGGCGCGAGCGCTCGGGCCAGCGGTCGAGCAGCGCGGGGGTCGCCCTGCCCGCCGGGTCGTGCGCGGCCACGTGGTGGGCCAGGTCCTCCAGCACCACCGGCTCCCCGGCCATCGCCGCGGCCCGGGCCACGATCGCCGGGGTGGAGGCCCCCTCGAGGCTGAGGGCGGTGAACACCTCGTGCACCTGCTGGGCGAAGCGCACCTGGCGGTACTGCTCGCCGACGATGAGGGAGTGGACGACCTCGGTGACGGCGACGAACCGCACCGGGGCGTGCAGCGCCACGAGCGGGAAGCCGAGGCGCTCGGCGCCGGCGACCAGGGCCGCCGGGACCGCCGGCAGCCGCTCGCCGAGCTCGACGACGAGCCCGCACGCGCCCGCCCCGGCCAGCGCGGCGACGTACGCGCCCGGGTCGGCGCCGGGCGCGTCCAGCGCCAGGCCGGTGGTGAGGACGAGCTCGCCGCCCTGCAGGAGCCCGGCCAGGTCGCCGAGCTCGCTGACGTGCACCCAGCGCACGGGCCGGTCCAGGGACGCGGCCCCGGCGAGCACCTGCGGCGACCCTGCGCGCACGACCGGCAGGTCGAGGACGTCGGCCAGGGTCGGGATCACCGACGGAGTGTAAGGCGGAGCGCCGATCTGCTGACGGTCCGTCGCTGGCCGACGGGCGCCGGAGGGGCCAGGGTGGGAGCGCCAGCCACCCGCCGCACCGGAGGTCCCCGTGAACACGACGATCCCCCACTGGATCGAGGGGAAGCCCTTCACCGGCTCCTCGACCCGCACCGCCGAGGTCACCGACCCGGCGACCGGCGCGGTCACCGCCCAGGTGCTCCTGGCCACCCCCGAGGACGTCGAGGCCGCGGTGGCCGCCGCCCGCGCCGCCTTCGCCGAGTGGAGCCAGGTCTCCCTCACCAAGCGCACCCAGGTGCTCTTCGCCTTCCGCGAGCTGCTCAACGCCCGCAAGGGCGAGCTGGCGGAGATCATCACCTCCCAGCACGGCAAGGTGCTCTCCGACGCCCTGGGGGAGGTGGCCCGCGGCCAGGAGGTCGTGGAGTTCGCCTGCGGCATGCCCCACCTGCTCAAGGGCGGGTTCACCGAGAGCGCCTCGACCGGCGTCGACGTGCACTCGATCCGCCAGCCGCTCGGCGTCGTGGCCGTGATCAGCCCGTTCAACTTCCCCGCCATGGTCCCGATGTGGTTCTTCCCCATCGCCATCGCCGCGGGCAACGCCGTCGTCCTCAAGCCCAGCGAGAAGGACCCCTCGGCCGCCCTGTGGCTGGCCGAGCTGTGGGCCGAGGCAGGCCTGCCGGCCGGCGTGTTCAGCGTGCTGCAGGGCGACAAGGTCGCCGTCGACGGACTGCTGGACCACCCGGACGTCAAGGCCGTCTCCTTCGTCGGCTCCACGCCGATCGCCAAGTACGTCTACGAGCGCGGGACGGCGAACGGCAAGCGGGTGCAGGCCCTCGGCGGCGCGAAGAACCACATGGTCGTGCTGCCCGACGCCGACCTCGACCTCGTCGCCGACGCCGCGGTCAACGCCGGCTTCGGCTCCGCCGGCGAGCGCTGCATGGCGGTCTCCGCCCTCGTGGTGGTCGACTCCGGCGAGCACCCGATCGGCGACGAGGTCGTCGCCCGGATCGCTGAGCGGGCGCGCACGCTGCGCACCGGTGACGGGCGCCGCGGCGCCGACATGGGCCCGCTGGTCACGCGGGCGCACCGCGACCGGGTGGCCTCCTACGTCGACGCGGGCGAGAGCGACGGGGCCGCGGTGGTCGTCGACGGGCGCGGGGTGCAGGCCGACGGCGACCCCGACGGCTTCTGGCTGGGCCCGACCCTGCTCGATCACGTCTCCACCGACATGTCGGTCTACACCGACGAGATCTTCGGGCCGGTGCTGTCGGTGCTGCGGGTCGCCTCCTACGACGAGGCGATCGCCATGGTCAACGCCAACGCGTACGGCAACGGCACCGCGATCTTCACCAACGACGGCGGCGCCGCGCGGCGCTTCCAGCACGAGGTCGAGGTCGGGATGATCGGCGTCAACGTCCCGATCCCGGTGCCGATGGCCTACTACTCCTTCGGCGGGTGGAAGCAGTCGCTGTTCGGCGACAGCCACGCCCACGGCACCGAGGGCGTGCACTTCTTCACCCGGGGCAAGGTCATCACCTCCCGCTGGGCCGACCCCGCCGCCCGCCCGGTCGGCGGCCTGGAGCTCGGGTTCCCCCAGAACGTCTGACCGCACGCACCACGCACGCAGCCCGGAGGGACCACGCATGAGCACCGTGAGCGAGACCACCGTCGACACCCCCGTCGACCCGCCGGCGTCCGAGGACCTGCGGGCGCAGGCCCGGCGCACCTACGAGCTGGACCGGGCGCACGTGTTCCACTCCTGGTCCGCCCAGGACGCCCTGGACCCGATGGTCATCACCCGCGCCCAGGGCTCCTACGTCTGGGACGGCGAGGGGCGCCGGCTGCTGGACCTGTCCTCCCAGCTCGTCAACACGAACATCGGCCACCAGCACCCGGCCGTCGTGGCGGCGATCACCGCGCAGGCGCAGGAGATGTGCACCATCGCGCCGCAGCACGCCAATGCCGCGCGCTCGGAGGCGGCCCGGCTCATCGCCGAGGTCGCCCCCGAGGGCATGGACAAGGTGTTCTTCACCAACGGCGGCGCGGAGGCCGTGGAGTACGCGGTGCGGATGGCGCGCCTGCACACCGGCAAGCACAAGGTGCTCTCGCGCTACCGCAGCTACCACGGCGGCACCACCACGGCGATCAACCTCACCGGCGACCCCCGGCGCTGGCCCAACGACCACGGCGCCGCGGGCACGGTGCACTTCTTCGGCCCGTTCCTCTACCGCTCGGCCTTCCACGCGAGCACGCCGGAGGAGGAGTGCGCCCGCGCCCTGGAGCACCTCGAGCAGGTCATCGCGCTCGAGGGCCCGAGCACGATCGCCGCGGTCGTCCTCGAGACCATCCCGGGCACCGCCGGGATCATGCCGCCGCCGCCGGGGTACCTGGCCGGCGTCCGCGCGCTGTGCGACCGCTACGGCATCGTCTACATCGCCGACGAGGTGATGGCCGGGTTCGGCCGCACCGGACGGTGGTTCGCCCTCGAGCACGACGGCGTCGTGCCGGACCTCATCACCTTCGCCAAGGGCGTGAACTCCGGCTACGTGCCGCTCGGCGGCGTCATCATCAGCGAGCCGATCGCCGCGACCTTCGGGAAGCGGCCCTTCCCCGGCGGCCTGACCTACTCCGGCCACCCGCTGGCCTGCGCCGCGGCGGTCGGCACGATCACCGCGATGCGCGAGGAGCGGATCGTCGAGAACGCCGCCCGGATCGGGCAGGACGTGCTCGGTCCCGGCCTGCGCGAGCTCGCGCAGCGCCACCCGGTGATCGGCGACGTGCGCGGCGTCGGGGTCTTCTGGGCCCTCGACCTCGTCGTCGACCGCGCGACGAAGGAGCCGCTGGCCCCCTACGGCGGCACCAGCGCGGCGATGGGCGAGCTCGTCGCCGCCTGCAAGGCGGCCGGCGTCCTGCCGTTCACGAACTACCACCGCCTGCACGTGGTCCCGCCGTGCACGGTCACCGACGACGAGGCGCGCGAGGGCCTGGCCGCCCTCGACGAGGCGCTGACCGTCGCCGACCGGCACACCACCGGGGCCTGAGCTCCCGGCGCCGCTCCGCTGCTGCGACTGCGCGGAGCGGCGCCGGGGAACCACCCGGCCCGCCGCCTCAGGCGCCCTGCACGCCCCGGGCGTCCTGCGCGTCCTGCGCGTGCCGAGAGCCGTGCTCCCCGCGCAGCTGGCGCTCCCACGCGTCGAGGCGCTCGGGGGACGACGGGCGGGTCGCCAGCGAGACCGCGACGAAGGCGACGAGGCTCGCGACGAGGCCGTAGTAGATCGGGGAGTTGGCCAGCAGCCCGTCCCGGGCCATGAAGACCACGACGACGAGGCAGCCGACCGCCATCGCCGCCAGGGCCCCCGCGGCCGTCGAGCGCCGCCAGACCAGGGCGCCGATGACCGGCACGAGCAGGCCGCCGACGAGGAGGTTGTAGGCGATCGTCAGGCCGGCGACGACGTCCTGCACGAGGCAGGACAGGACGACCATGACCACGCCGCAGCCCAGCGCCCACCACCGGTTCTCGCCCAGCGACGCCGTGGCGTCGCCGCCGCGCCGGAACCTGCCCCAGACGTCGTTCGCGAGGATGGTGGAGGAGGCCAGCAGGCACGCGCTGGCCGTGGACATCACCGCCGCGAGCGCGGCGGCCAGCACCAGGCCCTTCAGGCCGACCGGCAGCGCGCCGTCGACGATCGTGGCGAAGGCGTTGTCCGGCACCTCCAGCCCCGGGTACAGGACGGCGGCGGCCATGCCGATGAGCGCGCCGGCGACGGCGTAGAGCATGCAGTACAGCCCCGCGCCCAGACCGGCGTAGCGGGCGACCCTCGCGCTGCGGGCGGTGAACACCCGCTGCCAGACGTCCTGGCCGATGATGATCCCGAAGAAGTAGATGAGGAAGTACGTGAAGATCGTGTCCCCGCCGATGCCCGTGACGGAGAAGTAGCTGTCGGGCAGGGAGGCGCGCAGGCCGTCGAAGCCGCCGGCCTGGCCGAGCCCGATCGGCAGGAGGATGAGGAAGATCCCGACCGTCATGATCGCGAACTGGACGATGTCCGTCAGCGTGATCGACCACATGCCGCCGAGGACGGTGTAGACGACGACGACCCCGCCGCCGATGAGGATCGCCGGGATGCGCGGGACGCCGATGACGACGTCGACCACGGTGCCGATCGCCAGGGTGGCGGTCACCGAGACCATGAGGTCGTAGGCGGTCATGACCACGCCGCTCACCAGCCGCCCGGCACCGGAGTACCGGCGCTCGAGCATCTCCGGCAGCGTGTAGACCTCCAGGCGGGCCAGGCGCCCGGCGAAGAGGACGCTCAGGGCGATGATGCCCAGCCCCAGCATGAAGACCAGCCACATGCCGGAGATGCCGTAGAGGTAGCCCAGGCGCACCCCGCCGATGGTGGAGGCGCCGCCGAGGACCACCGCGGACAGGGTGCCGGTGTACAGCGCCGGGCCCAGGCGCCGGCCGGCGACGAGGTAGTCGTCGCTGCTGCGAGCCCGGTGCAGGCCCCACCAGCCCATCCCCAGCATCGCGGCGAAGTAGACGATGATGACGGCGATGTCGATCATGGCTCGTGCTCCTCGGGACGGGGTGGGACGGGGTTCTAGGACGGCGGCTCGGGGTGGGCGCCGGGACGCGCCGCGCCCGGGCCCATGCGCAGCAGCTGGTCGGTCGCGGGCAGCACGTCGAGCTGCTGGAGCAGGTCGAGGGTCTGCTCGACGTACCAGAAGTCGGTGATCCGCCCGTCGACGACGCGGACCACGTCGATGCCGTGGATGCTCACCCGGTTCCCGGTGGGGGCGATGCCGAGGAACGGGCCGGTGTGGGTGCCCTGGAGGTGGAAGCGGCCGACGGCGACGTCGCCCTGGACCACGACGGCCTCGACGTCCTCGCGCATGTCCGCGAACCCGGTGCGCCACTCGCGCACGAGCTGCTTGAAGCCCTCCCGGCCGGCCTGCTGGCCCGGCAGCGCCTGGTGGTCGACGACGTCCTCGGCCACGAGCTCGTCGGCGGCGTCGGCGTTGCCGGCGTTCCAGAACTCGGCGTAGAAGCGGCGCAGGACGGTCTCGGGGTCGCTCACGGCTGCGGCTCCTGCTCTTCGCGACCCCCGCGGTGCTCGGCGGGCACGCTCGGCGGGGTGAGGGTGCGCGGGGGCAGTCCGAGGGAGCGCACGTGCCCGGCGATCTCGGCGAGGGAGGCGACCCACACGTCGCCCCCCTCCAGCGCCTGGCCGACCAGGGCGTCCAGCACCGCCGCGCGGGAGGGCCGCCCGGTGATGAAGGGGTGGTTGGTCAGCACGAAGCAGCCGCCGGCGGCCCGCAGGCCCTCCAGCTCCGCGCTCCAGCTCTCGTGCACGTCGCGGGGGTTGGCGATGTGCCCCTCGCTGACGCCGGGGATGAAGCAGTACCGCTCCCAGTCGTCGAGGGACCAGTGGATCGGCACCTCCACGATCGAGGCCGCGCCGCCGGCGACGGCCAGCTCGTAGGGCACCTCGGCGTCCATGAGGCTGGAGTCGTAGAGCAGCCCGCGCTCGTGCAGCAGCTCGGGCGTGTACCAGGACGGCTCCCACATCGGGGCCCGGTAGCCGACCGGCCTCACCCCGGCCACCCGCTCCAGCGCCTCCAGGCCGCGGTCGAACCAGCGCGCCTCGACCTCCGGCGGCGCTCCCTGGAGGCTCTCGTGGAAGTACCCGTGGTGGGCGACCTCGTGCCCGGCCGCCACGACGTCGCGCACGACGCCGGGGTAGCGCTCGGCCGTGTAACCGGGCACGAAGAACGTCGCCCGGACGCCGTGGCGCTCGAGGATCGCGAGGACGCGCGGGACCCCGACGAGGGGCCCGTAGGCCTGGTGGCTCATCACCCCGGGCCGGTGCTCGGAGCCGGGGGAGGCGAAGAGCACCGCGGACTCGGCGTCGACGTCGAAGGTGAACGACGCCGCCGACCGGTGCCCGCCGGGCCAGACGACCGGCCCGGCGGGCACCGCCCCGCGGCCCGCCTCCGCGACCCCCGGCGTGGTCACCGGCGCGCCCGGGCGAACAGCGAGCAGTACTCGTAGGCGAGGTTGGCGGCCGCGATGGCGGTGATCTCGGCGTGGTCGTAGGCGGGGGAGACCTCGACGACGTCGCCGCCGACGACGTTCGCGCCGTCGAGGCCGCGCACGATCGCCAGCAGCTCGCGGCTGGTCAGCCCACCCGGCTCGGGGGTGCCGGTGCCGGGCGCGAAGCCGGGGTCGAGCACGTCGATGTCGATGGACAGGTACACCGGGGCGTCGCCGACCCGCTCGCGGATCCGCTCGACGACCCCGCGGGCGCCGAGGTCGTCCATCTCGCGCGAGGAGACGATGGAGAAGCCCATGCCCGCGTCGTCGGTGAGGTCGCTGGCGGCGTACAGCGGGCCGCGGGTGCCCACGTGCATGCTCTTGTCCTGGAGCAGCAGGCCCTCCTCCCAGGCCCGCCGGAACGGGGTGCCGTGCGTGTACGGCGCGCCGAAGTAGGTGTCCCAGGTGTCGAGGTGGGCGTCGAAGTGCACGAGCGCCACCGGCCCGTGCTGGTCCTTCAGCGCCCGCAGCACCGGCAGCGCGATGGTGTGGTCGCCGCCCAGGACGACCACGCGGCGGGCCTCGTCGGTCAGCTCGCGCAGCGCCGTCTGCACCGCGGTGAGCCCCTCGGTGATGTCGAAGGGGTTGGCGGCCACGTCGCCGGCGTCGACGACCTGCATCCCGGCGAACGGGCTGACGTCCAGCGCCGGGTTGTAGGGGCGCAGCAGCCGCGAGCCCTGGCGGATCGCGGAGGGGCCGAAGCGCGCCCCCGGGCGGTAGGTCACGCCGGCGTCGAACGGCACGCCGAGCACCGCCACGTCGTAGCGCGTCACGTCCTCCAGGCGCGGCAGCCGCGCGAACGTGGTGTGGCCGGCGAACCGGGGCACGGCCAGGCCGTCGACCGGGCCGAGGGTGCCGCCGTCGGTGGAACGCGGTTCCTGCATGTGCTCTCTCCTCCGCATCAGGCGCGCGACCGGGTGGTGCCGCCGTTGACCTGCACGACCTGCCCGACCATCGCAGCAGACGCCTCGCCGGCGAGGAACGCCGCGGTCGCGGCGATCTCCTGCGGGCGGCCCAGCCGGCCCAGCGGGATGCCCTCGGCGTAGCGGGCGTGCATCTCCTCCAGGGGCAGTCCGGCCTCGTCGGCGTCGACCTCGAGCTGGGGGGTGTCGATGACGCCGGGGGCGATCGCGTTGACGCCGATGCCCTCGGGGGCGAGCTCGCGGCCGAGGGTCTTCACCAGGGCGATGAGCCCCGCCTTGGAGGCCGCGTAGGCGGTGGCCCGTGGCCAGCCGATGACGCCCCACTCCGAGGAGATGACGACGACCCGGCCGCCGCCGGCGCGGCGCATGCCGGGCAGCACCGCCTGCACGAGCCAGAAGGTGCCGCCGAGGTTGGTGTCGACCACGCGCCACCAGTCGTCGAGGTCGGCGTCGGCCAGCGGGGCCATGGTCATGAAGGCGTGGTTGGCCACGAGCACGGTCACCGGGCCGACGCGGCGCTCGACGTCGGCCACCATCGCGGCCACGGCGTCGGGGTCCGACACGTCGGCGGGCGCCGGGGTCGCGCCGGTGGCGGCCACGACGTCGGCCAGCCGCTCGGCGTCCAGGTCGTTGACGACGACGCGCGCGCCGTCGCGGGCCAGCCGCTCGGCGATCGCCCGGCCGATGCCCTGGGCGGCGCCGGTCACCAGCGCGACCCGGCCCGCCAGCGGGCCGGAGCGCTCCTGCGACGTGCTCATCAGATCACCGCTCCGGCGTTGGGGGAGAGGACCTCACCGGTGGCGAACGTGCCGTCGGTGAGCAGGAACGCCACCGTGGCGGCGATCTCCTGCGGGCGCACCAGGCGCCGCAGCGGGAGGGTGGCCAGGTACTCCGGCGCCCGCCACGGGGAGTCCGCGGCCAGCAGCGGCGTGTCGGTGGGGCCGGGGGCCACGGCGTTGACCCGCACCCCGCGGGGGGCCAGCTCGACCGCGAGGGAGCGCACCAGCCCGATGACCGCCCCCTTCGCCGCGGCGTAGTGGGCGTCCTCGGCGCCGCCGCCGATCGCCAGCTCGGAGGTGATGGCCACGAACGAGCCCTCGCCCCGCTCCGCCATGCCGGGGGTGGCCGCGCGGGCGAGGTTCAGCGCGCCGCCGAGGTGCACGCGCAGCATCCGCTGCCACGCCTGCCGGGTGATCTGCGAGACCGGCGCCATGGCGTAGTGGCCCGCGGCCGAGACCGCGGCGTCGAGGGGGCCGAGGCGGTCCTGCACGGCGGCGACCGCGGCGGCGACCGCCGCGGCGTCGGCCATGTCCACCTGCTGCCCGTGCTCGCCGGAGGGCGCCAGGTCCAGGCCGGCCACCGTCCAGCCGCGCCCGCGCAGCTCCGCCGCGATGGCGGCGCCGATCCCGCTGGCGGCGCCGCTGACGACGGCGACGCGGGCGGCGTCCGGCCCGCTCACCGGGAGCCCGCGGGAGCCGGTGCGACGTCGTCCTCGTCGTCGTCGAGGACCTCGGCGTCGGACGGGGTGACCATCCGGGAGCGGACCGACGCGTAGATCGCCCCGCCGACGACCGCCAGGCCCAGCACGGCGAGGAAGACCGACCAGTTGAGGAACGGGTCCTCGGGGTAGAAGTCGCGCGGCCAGGCGATGTTGAGGAACTGGAACAGCGCCCACACCACCGCCACCACGGCCAGCGGCGTGCCCCAGCGGCCCCAGCCGACCGGGCCCGGCGTCCACCGCCCGCTCACGCGCACCACGAGGTTGCCCACGAGGGGGAAGAGGAAGGCCAGGTAGAAGCCGCCGGAGGTGAAGTTGAGCATGAGCGTGTAGAAGTCCGGTGCCTGCTGGCTGGCGAGGATCATCACCGAGCCGATCGCGGTCGCCAGCGCCAGGGCCACCACCGGCTGCTTCTGGGTGCGGCTGAGCCGTGCGAGGGCGCCCGCGGCCGGCAGCGCCCGGTCGCGGCCGTAGGACCAGATGACCCGCGACGCGGAGGTCTGCAGGGCCAGGAACGAGGCGAGGAAGCCGATCGTGAAGAGCACCTGCGCGGCCTTGGCGGGGCCCTCGCCGAGCTGGAAGGCGAGGGTGTCGTAGACCGGGTCGGCGCTGTTGGCCGCGATGTCGTCGGGGATGGACAGGATGACCGCCAGCGCGGAGAACATCACGACGAGCGCGATGAAGGTGAGCGAGAAGACGACCGCCTTCGGCAGGTTGCGCCGGGGGCGGTGCACCTCCTCGGCGATCGACCCGGCGGACTCGAACCCGACGAAGGACCAGCCGACGAACGCCATCGAGATGAGGAACGGACCGGACAGGGACAGGTAGCCGGGGTCGCTGAAGCCCTCGGTGAGGACGCCGGGGGAGCTCTCGCGGTGGAAGAGCAGCAGCCACGCGCCCAGGCCGATCGAGCCGACGACCTCGGCCACGATGCTGGCGGTCATGAGCACCTTGAGCACCAGGCGCCCGGCGATGTTCGCCGCCGTGCCCAGCAGCATGATCACCCACGCCAGCAGGGCCTGCTGCCCGGGCGAGAGGTCCCAGCCGAAGACGTTGCCGACGAAGCCCGCCGCGAAGATCGACACGCTGGACATCGCCACGATGAGGGTCCACAGGTAGACCCAGCCGGCGCCCCACCCGTAGCCGGCGCCCACGAGGCGGCGCGACCACTGGTAGATCGAGCCCTCCAGCGGCCACCGCGAGACGAGCTCGGCGAAGACGAGCGCCACGAGCAGCTGGCCGGCGAAGACGAGGATGAAGTTCCACCAGAACGACGGCCCCGCGGTGCTGTAGGCCAGCCCGAAGATCCCGTAGAGGGCGACGATCGGGGAGATGAAGGCGAAGGCGAACGCGAACGCCGACCACAGGGAGAACTCCCGCTTGAGGCGGTGGTCGTCGTGGACGGGAGCGGAGGAGCTCTCGAGCTGTGCCATCTGGGCCTCCTGAGGGCGAGTGCTGCACAGGGTGGAGCCGCAGCCGCCGCAGGGCGAGGTGCCGGGGGGCAGGTCGGTTCCGCTCCCCACGCCGGAGAGCGGTCGTCGTGCACGTGCACGACGTCGCTTGACAGGACTAGCCTCCGTCTGTGCTGGAGCGACCCGCCGCCCCCGGGGTCGCCGAGCCTGCCCTGACCACCGTGCGCGACCTCCTCGCCGTGCCCGCGCTGGGCCTGGTCGTGCGCGCCGTCCCCGAGGCGGCCTCCGCCCCGGTGCGCTGGGCGCACCTGACCGAGCTGCTCGACCCGCGCCCGTACCTGCGGGGGCGCGAGCTCGTGCTCACGGTCGGCATGTCCCTGACCGACGACGCCCGCTGCCGCACCTTCGTCGACCACCTCGTCGACGCCGGGGCCAGCGCGCTCGGGTTCGGCTCGGGCGACGTGAGCCCGCAGGTGCCGGCGGCCCTGGTCGAGGCGTGCACCGCGCGCGGGCTGGTGCTGCTCGAGGTCCCGCGCGGCGTCCCGTTCCAGGCGATCACCCAGCTGCTCGCCGACCGCAGCGCCCGGGCGAGCGGCGCCGGCCAGGTGCAGCAGCTCGTCGCCCGGCTGCTGGCCCTGGTGCTCCAGGGGCGGGCGGAGCCGGAGGTCCTCGACGACGCGCTCGAGGCGGTGGGCCTGGGCGGGGGCCTGGGTGCCGGCGGCCTGGTGGTCGTGGCCGCGTGGCCGCGCGCCGCGGCCGCCGCCGTGGCCGGCCACCTGCCCTCGGCGGTGGTGGCCGAGGTGGGGGAGGCGGCCCTGAGCCTGCACGCCGACCGCGCGGCGGCCGTGGCCGTGGCCGAGGCGACCGGCTCCCCGTGCGGCATCGGCGACCCGGTCGCGGTGGCGGACCTGCGCCGCGGAGCGGTCGAGGCGCTCGCCGCCCTGGCCCTGTCCCGCCGGCGCGGGGCCCCGGCGGTCGCGGCGGACCTCACCGGTCTGGAGGCGCTGCTGGACCTGCAGCCGCCCGAGCGGCTGGCCCCCTTCGCCGACCGCCTCATCGCCCCGCTCGCCGACCACGACCGCGAGCACGGCGCGGCGCTCCTGACGACGCTGCGCGTCTTCCTCGACCACGACGGCGCCGTGGGCAGCACCGCCCGGGCGCTGTTCCTGCACCCGAACTCCCTGCGCCACCGGCTCGCCCGGATCGCCGAGCTCACCGGGCGCAGCCCGACCTCCTTCTCCGACCGCGTGGCGCTCGCCGTGGGGCTCTGGGCGTGGGACCGTCGACCGCGGAGCCGGCAACACCGCTGAAACACGGCGGCAACGCTGCGGACACCGCCGTGGTCGACCGTCCTCGGCGACCCCGAGCGCCCAGGAGGGCCGATGTCCGTCCCCATGCACACCCCAGCCCAGAGCGCGCCGCCACCGGCGTCCGGCCGCGACGCCCTGGAGGCCACGGAGGTCGCCGAGCACTCGCTGCTGCCCGTGCCGGAGTCCGCCCGCACCTCCACCGCCGGCCACCAGTTCTGGATCTGGGCCGGCGCCAACACCGCGCCGATCAACTGGGTGCTCGGTGCCCTCGGCGTCGAGCTGGGCCTGTCCCTCGTGCAGACCATCTCGGTGCTCGTGCTCGGCAACCTCATCGGCATGTCGGTGTTCGGCCTGTTCGTGCTCATGGGCCAGCGCACCGGCGTCAGCCAGATGGTGCTCTCGCGCCTGGCCTTCGGCCGCCGCGGCGCCTACCTGCCCGCGGCGATGCAGGGCCTGCTCGCGGCCGGCTGGTGCGCGGTCAACACCTGGATCATCCTCGACCTCGTCGTGGCGCTGCTCGGGCGCCTCGGCGTCGACGGCGGCACCGGCCTCAAGATCTTCGTGGCGGTCCTGCTCATGGTCGGCCAGGTGCTCCTGGCCGCCGTCGGCTTCCGGGCGATCGCCCGCTTCGAGCGCTGGACCGTGCCGGTCACCCTCGTGGTGATGCTCGCGATGACCATCGTCGCCTGGAGCTCCAGCGGCGTGGACTGGGGCTACGCCGGCGCGGGCCTGGAGGGCGCCGCGCTGTGGAGCGCGATGAGCACGATCATGACGGCGATCGGCATCGGCTGGGGCATCACCTGGTTCGCCTACGCCTCGGACTACTCCCGCTTCGTGCCGCGCTCGATGCCGCCGGCCCGGCTCTACCTCGCGAGCGTGCTCGGGCAGTTCCTGCCGACGGTGTGGCTGGGCGTCTTCGGCGCCACCCTGGCGACGGTGGCGCAGGGCGTCGACCCGGGCCAGCTCGTGGTCGAGAACTTCGGCGCCCTGGCCATCCCGGTGATCCTGCTCGTGCTGCACGGCCCGATCGCCACGAACATCCTCAACATCTACTCCTGCAGCCTCTGCGCCCAGACCCTCGACTGGAACGTCGACCGCCGGCGCCTGAGCTACGGCGTCGGCGCCCTCGCCCTGGTCTTCACCATCTACCTCGTCCTCCAGGGCGACTTCGCCGCGGCCCTGGACGCCTGGCTCGCCGGCCTGGTCACCTGGGTGGCGCCCTGGGGCGCGATCGTGCTCGTCAACTACTACGTCGTGCAGCGCCGCGAGGTCGACGTCGACGCCCTCTTCGACGCTCCCGGGCGGAGCCGGCTCGTCGACGTCTCCTGGCCGGCGATGGTCGCCTTCGTCGTGGGCATCGTGGCCACCTGGAGCGCGGAGTACGGCATCCCCGAGCTCCTGCAGGGCCCGCTGGCCCGCGCCATGGGCGGGGTCGACCTGTCGTGGCTGTTCGGCTCGGTCGTCGCCGGCGGCCTGTACCTGCTGCTGCGTCCCGCCCGGGTCTCGCTGTCCGCGCCGGTGCCGGCACGGTGATCGACCTCCTGGTCCGCGGGGCCCGCCTCGACGGGCGCGCCGGCCCCGTCGACCTCCACGTGGACGCCGGCCGCTTCGTGGCGATCACGGAGGCGGCGCCGGACGCCGTCCCCGCGCGCACCGTCGTCGAGGCCGCCGGGGCGATGGCCAGCGCCCCGTACGTCGAGCCGCACGTCCACCTCGACGCCTCCCTGACCGCCGGCCAGCCGCGGTGGAACGAGAGCGGCACGCTGTGGGAGGGGATCGCCCGCTGGGCCGAGCGCAAGCCGATGCTCACCCGCGACGACGTCGTCGAGCGCGCCGAGCAGGTGCTGCGCTGGTACGCCGCGAACGGCGCCCTGCACGTGCGCAGCCACGTCGACGTCACCGACCCCGGCCTGGTCGCCCTCGACGCGCTCCTGGAGGTGCGCGACCGGGTCCGCGACGTCATCGGGCTGCAGCTCGTCGCCTTCCCCCAGGAGGGCGTGTGCTCCTTCCCCGGCGGCGAGGAGCTGCTGGAGGAGGCCGCGCGCCGGGGCGTCGACGTCATCGGGGCGATCCCGCACTACGAGGACACCCGTGAGGACGGCGTCCGCTCGGTGCACGTGGCCCTGGACGTCGCCCAGCGGTACGGGCTGCGGGTCGACGCCCACTGCGACGAGATCGACGACGAGCAGTCGCGCTTCGTCGAGGTGCTCGCCGCCCACGCCCTGCGCACCGGTCTGCGCGAGCGCGTCACCGCGAGCCACACGACGGCGATGGGCTCGTACAACCCGGCGTACTCGTACAAGCTGCACCAGCTGCTCGTGCGCTCGGGGATCAACCTCGTGAGCAACCCCATGGTCAGCCTGCACCTGCAGGGCCGCTTCGACGGCTACCCCAAGCGCCGGGGCCTGACCCAGGTCAAGGAGGTGCTCGCGGCCGGCGTCAACGTGGCGTTCGGCCACGACGACGTCCTCGACCCCTGGTACCCCCTGGGCACCGCGAACCCGCTGCAGGTGGCGCACGTGGGGGCGCACGCCACGCAGATGCTCTCGCCCGCCGAGGTCGCCGAGTGCTTCCGCATGGTCACCGACCGCGCGGCCGCCGTCCTCGGCCTCGGCGACGCGTACGGGCTCGAGGTCGGCCGCCCGGCCAGCCTCGTCCTGCTGCCGGCCACGAGCCCCTTCGACGCCGTCCGGCGCCAGGTGCGGCCCACGCACGTCGTCGCGCACGGGCGCGTGGTGGCCACCACCCCGGTCGCGCCCACCACGCTGACCTGGCCCGGGCGGCCCGACGAGGCGGTGGACTTCGGGGTAGGGGAGCGCCATGGCTGACCTCACCCGCTCCACCACCCCGCCCGACGGCTACGCCGTGCTGGAGTCCACCGAGCGCTTCTCGGGGAAGTTCATCACCGTGCACTCGGACCACCTGCGCCTGAGCGCCGACACCGAGAGCACGTACGACCTCGTCGACCACCCCGGGGCCGCCGCGGTGGTCGCGCTGGACGACGCGGGTCGGGTGCTCCTCGTGCACCAGTGGCGGCCGGCGATGGGCGCGGCCGAGTGGGAGCTGCCCGCCGGCATCCGTGACCACGAGGGCGAGGACCCGCGCGCCGTGGCCGAGCGGGAGCTGGCCGAGGAGGCGGGCGTCACGGCGCCGACCTGGAGCCACCTGCTCACGCTGCACACGTCGCCGGGCTTCTCCAACGAGCGGCTGGAGATCTACCGGGCCACCGGCGCGGCCGTCACCCAGGAGCCGGACCGCGAGCCCAGCGAGGCCGGCATGACGCTCACCTGGGTCGACCTCGCGGACGCCGTCGCCGCGGTGCGCGCGGGCCAGATCACCAACGCCCCGGCC
>NZ_JBZYWI010000072.1:0-15751 GCF_058932755.1 Quadrisphaera sp. DVD1 | reverse complement strand
TCCCCGGGTGCCGCCGCCCGGTCAGGCGGTCGGCTCGAGGCGGCCCGTCGGGGCGTCGGGCCGGAGGGCCACGCCCAGCCCGCCCGTGCTGGCCCGGCCGGCGAGGCCCGCGTGCTTGGCGCGGTAGAGGTCGGAGTCGGCCGCGGCGTAGAGCCTGCGCCGGTCGTGGGAGGGGCTCGCCGCGTGCCCCACGCCCGCGCTGGCGCTGAGGACGAGCACCTGTCCGCCCTGCAGGTGCAGGGGCTGGCCGCCCACGGCCGCGACCACCTCGGCGGCCCGACGGCGGGCGCTCTCGGGCGAGCACGCGCGCAGGAGGAGGGCGAACTCGTCGCCGCCGAGCCGGCACAGCACGTCGCCGGGTCGCGAGGTCGAGCGCAGGCACTCGGCCACGCGGACCAGCGCGTCGTCTCCCACGGGGTGGCCCCAGGTGTCGTTGACCGCCTTGAAGGCGTCGAGGTCCAGCAGGACCAGGGCGCAGCCGTCCGGGTGCGCCTCGGCCAGCGCGGCCTCCAGCGCGTCGTCCAGCACCCGGCGGGTGGCGAGCCCGGTGAGCGGGTCGGCCGACGCCTGGGCCCGCAGCGCCGCCACCAGGCGCTCGGTCCGGTCCGCGGAGCGCACCAGGAGGGCGGCCGTGGTGATGGTGGTGGTGCCCACGTACACCGCGTCGGTCAGCGCCTGGGCCATCGGCAGCAGCGTGAACACGACGACGCAGTGGCCGGCCACGGCCAGGAGCACGGCCAGCGCGGCGCCCGCGGCGCGCACCTGCGTGGCGGCGTACAGCGCCGGGAGCAGGAAGAAGACCTGAGCGGCCGCGGACGCGTCGCGGGTGACGAGGTCGAGCCCGACGATCGTCGCCACGCCCGCGCCAGCGACGACCAGCGTCGCCGGGCCGACCCAGCGCTCGCGCAGCCGCGGCACGGCCGCCGCGAGCAGGACCAGGCAGCCGGGGACGACGCAGGTGGTGACCCACCCCGCTGCACCGGGGGCCGGCACGGCGAGGCCGAACACGAGCGTGATCCCTGCCGCGACCAGGCACAGCACGGCAGCCGTGCGGCCGGCGTGCCGGGCGTCACGCGGCTGCAGCGAGCGGGCGAGGTCCACGTCGGCGCATCGGCACCCCGACGGCCGCGGTTGAGGACCGGACGCTCAGACGGCGGAGTCGAGGTCCGGCAGGACCGTCTCGCGGGGCGCGGGCTGGACGCTGTCGCTGGGGAAGTCCTCCAGCGAGCCGGCCGGCTGGCGGTCCCAGTCCGCGAAGGTCAGGTCGGTCTGCAGGTACAGGACGAGGAGCCGGGACAGGGCCACGAGCCCGTCCAGGTGCGTGCGCTCGTGGCCGTGGCTGGACTCCACGCCGACGCCGAGCAGCGCCGCCCGCGCCTCCACGCCCGCCTCCAGCGCGGGGGCGGCGTCGGAGCGGTAGTGCCGGTAGACGTCGCGGCGCACGGGCACCCCGTGCTCGTCGGCGAGCGCGAGCAGCCGGCGCGAGAGGTGGTAGTCGAAGGGGCCGGTCATGTCGAGCAGGCCGACGTTGACGGTCTCCTCCAGGGACTGCTGGCCCTCGGCCACGACGGCGTTGTCGACGGCGACGAGCTCGGCGACGTCGGGCCCGAAGCCGTGGGTGGCGCCGAAGCCCACCTCCTCGCCGATGGTCACCAGCAGCTGGGCGGTCACCGGCAGCACGACGCCCGCCTCGGTGACGGCCTTCAGCGCCGCCAGGCAGGCGGCCAGGCCGGCCTTGTCGTCGAGGTGGCGGCTCTTGACGTAGCCGGCCGCGGTGATGCGCGGGTCGGCGTCCAGCGCCACGAAGTCCCCGACCTGGATGCCGAGGGCCGTGACGTCGCTGGCGCTGGCGACCGGCTCGTCGACGCGCACCTCGACCTGGTGCCAGCCGACGCCCTGGGTGTCGATCTCGTCGCCGTAGGTGTGCCCGCTGCTGAGCAGCGGGAGGACGGTCCCGCTGTACACCCGGTCAGGGTCGTCGGTCATGATCGTCACGTGCGCGCCCTCGGAGAAGCGGGCGCTGTGCGAGCCGACCGGGACGACCTCCAGGCGCCCGTCCTCCTTGAGCCGCTTGACCATGCACCCGATCGTGTCGGCGTGGACCACCACGGCGCGGCGGACGGCGTGCGAGCTGCCGGCCACGCGGGCGCGCAGCAGGCCCCGGCGGGTGAGGTCGAAGGGGACGCCGAGCTCGGCGATCCGGTCGCCGATCAGCTGCACGACGGCGTCGGTGCGGCCCGACGGGCTGGGCACGCGCAGCAGCTCGAGCATCACCGTGCGCAGGTACTCGACGTCGATCGGCAGGTCGACCGGGGAGTCAGTGCGGGCCACGGGCTGCGGGGACGAGGTCACGGACGGCCAGGTTAGCCCGGGCGCCGCCGACGGGCGCCCCCGCAGCGGTCCCGCTTCAAGACCGGCCGCCCACCTGCCGATGGGCAGGCGTGGGAACCCGAGCACGGCTGCGCGCCGTCCGAGCGCTGCGCGTCGCCCTGCTGGCGGCCGTGGCCGTCTTCGCCGTCGGCGTGGTGGCGCGCTGGGACCACCCCGGCCAGGTCGTGGTGCTCGACGTCGGCGTCTACGGCGGCGCGTACCTCCTCGGCGCGCTCCTCCTGCTGCTGCAGCCCGCCGCCAGCCCCCAGGACCGGCGGGCCTGGCGGGCGCTGGCCGCCGGGATGCTCATCACCACCGCGGGCGACCTCTACTACTCCTTCGTGCTGGCACGCCAGGCCGAGCCGCCCTACCCCTCGCTCGCCGACGCCCTCTACCTCGCGTGGTACCCGCTGGTCTACCTGGCCGTGGTGCTCCTCATGCGCGCCCGGGTCCGCCGCTTCTACCCGAGCACGGCGCTGGACGGCGTGGTCGCGGGCCTGGGAGCGGCCGCGCTGGCCACGGCGGTCGTGCTCGGCGGGCTGATCGCGCTCGACGGCGCGTCGCTCGCCGAGATCGCGACGAACCTCGCCTACCCGGTGGCCGACCTGCTCCTCATCGTCGTGCTGGTGGCCGGGTTCGGGGCCCTGGGCCTGCGCGTCAGCCGCTCCCTGGTGCTGGTCGTCGCCGGGCTGGCCCTGACCACGGCGGCGGACGTGCTCTTCCTCGTCTCCTCGGCCCAGGGCACCTACGCCGAGGGCGGCCCGCTGGACCTGCTGTGGCTGCTCGGCGTCGTCGCGCTCGCGCACGCGCCCGGGAGCCCGGTGGCACCGCCGGCGTCCGCGTCCGCCGCGCCGCAGGAGGCTCCGGCGGACGAGGGGCGGGCGCCGGTCACCCTGCGCGTGCTGGTGCTGCCGGCGACGGCCGTGCTGGCCAGCCTGGCGCTGCTCGCCGTCACCCAGGTCCACCGGCTGCCGGCCCTCGCCGGCCTGCTCGCCGTCGCCTGCGTCGTCGTCGGCCTGCTCCGGGTCGCGCTGACCTTCCGCGACGTCCGCGAGCGCGAGCAGGCGGACTTCACCCGCGTGCACGGCCAGGCCCGCACCGACGAGCTCACCGGGCTGCCCAACCGCCGAGCGCTGTACGAGGCGTGCGACGCGCTCGTCGCCCGGGCGACCCCCGCCCGACCGGCCTCGCTGCTCATGCTCGACCTCGACCGCTTCAAGGAGATCAACGACTCGCTGGGCCACGCCGCCGGCGACGACCTGCTGCGCCAGGTGGCCGTTCGGGTCGCCGCGGCGCTGCAGGCCCAGGGACCGGGCGCCTCGGCCCTGCTGGCGCGCCTGGGCGGCGACGAGTTCGCGGCGGCGCTCCCCGAGACCGACCTCGAGGCCGCCCTGGCCGCGGGCCGGCGGGTGCGGGCGGCTCTCGCCGACCCCTTCGTCGTCGAGGGGATCCGCCTGCACGTCGACGCCAGCATCGGGGTGTCCACGACCACCGGGCCCGCCACCGGCCGCAGCGAGCTCATGCGCAGCGCGGACGCCGCGATGTACCAGGCCAAGCGCGAGCGCGAGGGCGTGGCCGCCGCGACCGGCGAGCTGGGCGCCGAGGCCCAGGTGCGCCTGCGCACGCTGGAGGAGCTGCGGTCGGCCCTGGACGAGCCCGACGACGGCCGCGCCCACGGGCGGCTCGTGGTGCACCTGCAGCCGCAGGTCGCCCTGGCGGCGGGCGCGGGCGGGCGGGTCGCGGGGGTCGAGGCGCTGGTCCGCTGGGAGCACCCCGAGCGCGGGCTCCTGGCGCCGGACGCGTTCCTGCCCCTGGCCGCGACCGCCGGGCTGATGGGCCGGGTCACCGACGTCGTCCTGGACCTCGCCCTCGACGCGTGCGCGCGCTGGTGGGCCGCGGGCCACGCGGTGCCGGTCTCGGTGAACGTCTGCGCCGAGGACGTCGGCGCCCCGACGCTGCCGGCGCGCGTCGCCGCGGCGCTGGAGCGCTCCGGCCTGCCGGCGGGCGCGCTCGTGCTGGAGCTCACGGAGGAGGCGCTGGTCAGCGACCCGGCCCGCGCCCGCCGCCACCTCGACGCCGTGCGCGCACTGGGCGTGCGCGTCTCGCTCGACGACTACGGCACCGGGTGGTCCTCGCTCGCGTACCTGCGCGACCTGGCGCTGGACGAGCTCAAGCTGGACCGCAGCTTCACCGCCGGCGTGGTCGAGGACGCCGGGGCGGCGGCGATCGTGCGCACCACGGTGGACCTGGCCCACGCCCTGGGGCTGCGGCTGGTCGCCGAGGGCATCGAGGACGCCCGCGCCCGCCAGGCGCTCGCGGACCTCGGGTGCGACCTCGGCCAGGGCTGGGAGGTCGCCCGGCCGATGCCGGCGGCCGCGCTCGTGGCCTGGCTCGCGGACCGCTCGAGCGCCCAGCCGGCGGCGGCGGGCGCCGTGGGCCCTGTCGCCGCGACGGGGGTGCCCTCTACCGTCGGCCCGTGAGCCGACGCCGTCCTCAGCGCTCGCGCGCGGTCCTGGCCTGCGCGGCCGCCGTCGCCCTGCTCCTCCTGGGCGCCGGCCCGGCCGCCGCCCAGGAGGAGCCCGGCGACGACGAGCTGATCCGCTCCTACGAGGTCGACCTCGTCGTCGACGACGACGGCGCCCTGGCCGTCACGGAGACGATCGTCTACGACTTCGGCGAGCAGGAGCGGCACGGCATCGAGCGCCGGATCCCGGTGCGCGGGCCCTGGGACCAGACCCACGACCGCGTCACCCCCCTGAGCGACCTGGAGGTCGAGAGCCCCTCCGGCGCCCCGGCGGACGTGGAGGTCACCGACGACGACGGCACCACCGCGCGCATCGGCGACCCCGACGTCGAGGTCAGCGGTGCGCAGACCTACGTGCTGCGCTACCGCCTCGAGGCCGCGGCCGGCGTCCCCGGCGACCCCGGCGTCGTGCGGGTGGACGCCGTCGGCACCGGCTGGGCGGTTCCGGTCGAGTCGGCCTCGGTGCGCCTGAGCGGGCCCGTCCCGGCCACCGGCGGGCGCTGCTCGACCGGGGAGGACGGCGACCGCGGCGGCTGCTCGGCGCAGGTGCGCGACGGTGCGGTGACCGCCGCGGCCGAGGACCTCGAGCCGGGCCAGGGCCTGACGGTGGAGGCGGACTTCCCGTCCGGGACGTTCCCCGTCGCCCCGCGGCTCGTCGACACGTTCAGCCCGGCGCGCGCCTTCTCCGCGACTCCCGCGACGCTCGGCACCACCGCCGCGGTGCTCCTGGCGCTGCTGGCGGCCGTGGGTGCCCGGCTGCGGCGCGGCCGCTCCCGCCCGGGCGCCCCGGCGACCGTGGAGGCCTCCCCGCCGGACGGGGCGCGACCGGCCCAGCTCGGCACGCTGCTCGACGGCCGGGCGGACCGGCACGAGCTCACCGCGACGCTGCTGGACCTCGCGGTGCGCGGCCACCTGGTGGTCGAGGAGGTCGAGGACGGCGAGTCCGAGGAGGGCGAGGCGGCGACGGACTGGCGCCTGCGCGCCACGGGCGCGGCCGACGGCTCCCTGCGCCCCTACGAGCGCGCCGCCCTGGACCTCGTGCGCGCCGAGCCCGCAGGTCTCCTCGTCTCCGAGCTGCGCGCCTCCTCCGGCCTGGCGCCGGTGCTGGCCGAGCTGCACCGCGACGTCGTCGACCTCGGGTGGTTCACCGCCGACCCCGCCGCCGTGCGCCGCCGCTGGTACCTCGTCGGCGCCCTCGTGCTGCTCGGCGGGCTCGCGCTCACCGTCGTGCTGGCCGCCGCCACGACGTGGGCGCTCGTCGGGCTGCCGGTGGTGCTCGTCGGCCTGGTGCTGCTCTGCACCGCGCACGCCATGCCGGTGCGGACGCCGACCGGCGCGGCCGAGCTGGCGCGCACCCGGGCGTTCCGCGCGCACCTGGAGCAGCTGGAGCCGCAGGGCGCGGACGTCGACCGGCTGCTCCCCCACGCGATCGCCCTCGGGCTGGCCGGGCGCTGGGAGGAGCGCCTCAGCGGTAGCCGGCAGCCCGCGCCCGGCTGGTACCGGCCCAGCGCGGGAGGCCAGCCGGGGTACCCCGTGGCGCTGTACCCGGCGGTGTTCGGGTTCTCCTCGGCCAGCAGCTCCCCGCCGGCCCCGGCCGGGGGCGGGAGCGGCACGAGCGTCAGCGCGGGCGTCGGGGGCGGTGGCGGTGGCAGCTGGTGACCGCCGGTGCCCTTGACGGGGGCCGGGGCCGGGAGCCCCGGCGTCCGCGCCCGAGCCCCCGGGGCTGTCCGCACGCGCCGAGCCGCCGACCGAGCAGCGGGTCGACCTCACCGGCGAGCGCTGACCCGGGCTGTCAGAACGACGACGCGCTCAGGCGCGCTCTCGTGCTGACACCGACGGGGCGCGCAGCGCGAGGCGCCGAGCGAGGTCGAACGCGGCCGCGAGCGCGGGCGTGCACACCGGGAAGGGCAGCCCGCCGGCCAGCGTCACCCCCCGGTCGAAGCCGATGAGCTTCATCGCCCCGCGGCGTCCACGCCCTCCGCCCGGAGGTCCGGACGGGACGGTCCCGCAGCACGGCGGCGACTCAGCGGCGGCGGGTCTCGGGGAAGAGCAGGTCGACGAAGCGCTGCGCGGTGGGCTGCGGCTCGTGGTTGGCCAGGCCCGGCCGCTCGTTGGCCTCGATGACCACGTGCTCGGGCCCGCTGACGTCCGGGACGAGGAAGTCCATGCCGGTCACCGGGATGCCGATCGCCCGGCTCGCCCGGCGCGCCGCCTCGGCCACGGCGGGGTGGAGCGCGTCGGTGACGTCGTCGATGGTCCCGCCGGTGTGGAGGTTCGCGGTGCGGCGCACGGCGAGCACCTCCCCGCGGGGCAGGACGGCGTCCAGCGTGCGCCCGGCCTCGGCCACCACCGCCTCGGTGGTGGCGTCCAGCGGGATCGAGGACTCCCCGCCGGTGGCCTGCTGGCGGCGCCGGGACTGGCGGCGCACCAGCTCGGCGACGGTGTCGCGCCCGTTTCCGACGACGGCCGCGGGCCGGCGCACCGCCGCGGCGACCACCTCGTGGTCGATGACGACCACCCGCAGGTCCTCCCCCGCCACGCGCTCCTCGACGAGCACGTCGGGGCAGAAGGCGAGCGCGTGCTCGACGGCGCGCACGAGGGCCGCGTCGGAGGTCACCCCCACGGTGATCCCGCGGCCCTGCTCGCCGCGGGCGGGCTTGACGACGACGTCGCCCACCTCGGCCAGCAGCGCCCGGGCGGGGGCCAGGGCGGCGTCCAGCGCGGCCGCGCCGCCCTCGGCGCCGCCCTGCCCCGGGCTGACCTCGGCCCCGCGCGGCACCGACAGGCCCGCGGCCGCCAGCAGCCGCCGGGTGACCCGCTTGTCGTCGCAGCGGCTCATCGCGACGGCGCTGGTCAGCTCCGAGAGCGACTCGCGGGTGAGCAGGCTGCGCCCGGCGTGCTCCAGGCGCACCTCGCCGGAGGCGGCGTCGGTGACCTGCACGCGGATGCCGCGGCGCAGCGCCTCGTCGACGACGATCCGGGCGTAGGGGTTCAGCGCGTCCAGCGCGGCCGGCTGCGGGGAGTACAGCGGCTGGTTGATGGGGTTCTTGCGCTTGACGCACACCGGCGGGGCCAGGCCGAAGCCCAGCTTGCGGTAGAGGTTGATCGCGCCGGTGTTGCTGTGCAGCACCGACAGGTCCAGGTAGGCCCGACCGCGCCCGATGTAGCGCTCGGCCAGGCGGCGCACCAGGGCCTCGCCGGTGCCGGGCGGGGCGGCCTGGCGGTCGACCGCCAGGCACCACAGGCTCGCGCCGCGCTCGGGGTCGGCGAAGGCCAGGGCGTGGTCGACGCCGGTGACGGTGCCGACCACCGCGCCGGTGCGGGTGTCCTCGGCGATGAGGTAGGTGAACGTCCGCGTGTGCTGGTTGGCCCACATCACGTCGACGTCGGCCTGCACCATGCCGGCGCTCGCGTAGAGGCGGTTGACCTCCTCCAGCTCCTCGCGGGCCTGGAGGGTGCGGACCTCGACGTCGCGGACGGCGTCGCGGCGCTGGCGGTAGGTGTGCAGCGGCAGGCGGTAGGTGTAGGAGGGGTCGACGAAGAGCTCGTACGGGCTGACCCCGACGAGCACCTGGGGGTTCGGCACGTAGCAGGCGATGTCGCGGCGGCCGCTCTCCTCCGCGCGCAGGGCCTCGAGGATCCCGCGCTGGTCGGCGAAGGTGTGCCCGAAGACCAGCCGCCCCCAGCCCATGTCCAGGACGACGTCGGCGCCCATCTCGGCCGTGGCCCAGCGGGACGGGCGCATCCACGACCGCGTGACGACGGCCCCGTCCGCCCTGCCCCGCGGCCCGGCCACGCGCGACCGCCGGCGGCGTCCGCTCATCAGTCGATCCCGTGCGACTGCAGCCACAGCTCCAGGAGGCCCAGCTGCCACAGGGGGTTGCCCCGCAGCGGCGTGAGCTCGGCGTTCGGCGCGGCCAGCAGGCCGCGGACGGCCTCCGGGCGGAACAGCCCCCGGCGCTGGGCGGCCTCGGAGGTCAGCGCGTCGCGCACGAGGCCGAGCACCTTGCCGTCCAGGTGGGTCAGCGCCGGCACCGGGAAGTAGCCCTTGGGCCGGTCGATCACCTCGCGGGGGATGGTGCGGCGCCCGATCGCCTTGAGCACGCCCTTGCCGCCGTCGGCGAGCTTGAGCTCGGGCGGGCACGCGGCCGCGAGCTCGACGAGGTCGTGGTCGAGGAAGGGCACGCGGGCCTCCAGGCCCCAGGCCATCGAGGTGTTGTCCACGCGCTTGACCGGGTCGTCGACGAGCATGACCTCGGTGTCCAGGCGCAGCGCGGCGTCCACCGCGGTCGCCGCGCCGGGGCGGCCGAAGTGGGCGGCGACGAAGTCGCGGGAGGCGTCGGTGTGCGGGCCGAGCGCGGCCAGCCAGTCCGGGGAGAGCAGCTGGGCCATGCCGGCGGCGTCGCGGTCGAAGAAGGCCCGGGCGTAGGTGTCCACGGCCTGCTCGCGGTCGACGCCGGCCAGCGGCGGGTACCAGTGGTAGCCGGCGAAGACCTCGTCGGCCCCCTGCCCGGACTGCACGACCCTGATGTCCTGGGAGACCCGCTCGCACAGCAGGTCGAAGGCCACCACGTCGTGGCTGACCATCGGCTCGCTCATCGCCCCGATCGTGTGGCCCAGGGCGCCGACCAGCGCGTCGCCGTCCACCCGGATCCGGTGGTGGTCGGTGGCGTAGCGCTCGGCGATGACGTCGGAGTACTGGAACTCGTCGCCCTCGCGCCCGCCGGCGGACTCGAAGCCGATGCTGAACGTCGCCAGCCCGCTCTGGCCCTCCTCGGCCAGCAGGCCGACGATGAGGCTGGAGTCCAGGCCGCCGGACAGCAGCACCCCGACCGGCAGGTCGGAGACCAGGCGCCGGCGCACGGCGGTGCGCAGGGCGTCCTCGATGGCGTCCTCCCAGTCGCGGGCGGACCAGCCCGCGTGCTCGGCGCGGCGCTCGTAGCTCGGCTGCCAGTACACGTGCTCGGACGTCGTCCCGTCGGCCTCGACGACCCGCACCGTCGCCGGCGGCAGCTTCTTGACCCCGTTGAGGATCGTGCGCGGGGCCGGGACGACCGCGTGCCAGGACAGGTAGTGGTGCAGGGCGACCGGGTCGATGGAGGTGTCGACGCCGCCGCCGGTCACCAGCGCCGGCAGGGAGGAGGCGAAGCGCAGCCGCCCGGGGGTCTCCGCCAGGTACAGCGGCTTGATCCCGAGCCGGTCGCGGAACATCACCACCCGCCCGGTGCGGGTCTCGTGCAGCACGACGGCGAACATGCCGACGAGGCGGTCGACGACCGCGGTGCCCCACTGGGCGTAGCCCTTGAGCACGACCTCGGTGTCGGAGTGCGAGCGGAAGCGGTGGCCCGCGGCCTCCAGCTCGGCGCGCAGCTCCTGGTAGTTGTAGATGCAGCCGTTGAAGACGCCGACCAGGCCGCTGTCCTCGTCGGTCATCGGCTGCGCGCCGGCCTCGGAGAGGTCGATGACCGCCAGCCGCCGGTGCGCGAACGCGACCGGCCCGCGGGCCCAGGCGCCCTCGCCGTCCGGCCCGCGCGGGGCGAGGACCTCCGACATCCGGTCCACCGCGGCGGCGTCGGCCTCGCGGCCGTCGAACCTGATCTCACCCGAGAGCCCGCACATGCCACACCATGCAACCCGCACCGGCGCCGGAGCGCGAATCCGCGGCGCGCCCTAGCGCTCCAGGCGGTACCAGAGCGTGCGGACGCCGTCGTAGACGCGCAGGTCCCACGAGCCGGCGACCATGTCGAGCACCTGGCGGCTGTGCTCGGCCACGTCGGGCGGGCCGTCGGCGCGCGGCTGCGAGGCGGCGCGCGGCTGCGCGGCGCGCGCCTGCGTGGTGACCGTCACCTGGACCCGGCGCGGGCCGAGCCCGACCTCGACGGCGATCTCCGCCCCGGTGCCGTGCCGCACGCAGTCGGTGGCCAGCTCCGAGACGCACAGCACCGCGGCGTCCAGCAGGGAGCGGTCGGTGACGCCGTGCTCGACGAGCACGTCCTCGACGAGCAGCCGCGCCGCTCCGACGGAGGCCGCCACGCGCGGCAGCGCCTCGCGGGCCACCGCCGTGCCCCCGCTGAGCAGGGACACGGGAGCGACCCCTGACCTGCGACCCGGCATGCTCACGACGGTAGCCGGGGCGCCGCCACCTCGCCCGGCGTGCGCGCCGCGATGCCGCTCCGGGTCAGCGCTGCGCGCCTTCGAGGCTGCCGGTCACGTCGCCGGCCGGGTCGTAGACGAGGCACAGCACCTCGCGGTCGCCGTCGGCCCAGGACTGCTCCGTCGGCTCCATGGTGGTGATGTCGAGCACGGAGTCCTCGTAGGCGAGCCCCACGAACTCGGTGAACGCCGGCAGGCACTGCTCCTCGGCGTGGGCGACGAGCGCGTCCTCGTCCGGGAAGTCGCCGTCGGGCAGCTCGGTGCTGAGGTACACCTCGTCGCTGTGCGGCTCGTCGCAGGGCACCGTGGGCACGCTGGCCACGTCCCCCTCGGGGCCACCGCCGAGGCAGTCGCCCACGCGCAGGGCGAAGACGTCGGCGTCGTCGACCGCCTCGGTGATCTCCCCCGTCTCGGCGTCGCGCGTCGGCTGGGACGGAGCGCAGGCTGCTGCGGACAGGGCCAGCGCGACGAGCGCGCCAGCGCCCGCGGCACGGGCCCGGGCGCCGGAGCGGGCAGGGCGACGGGTGCGGAGCACGGACGACCACCTCTCGAGAGGCGCGCCCCCCGGCGCGCACCGCGACCGTAGGGGCACAGCGCGCTCACAGGAGCGCGACACGACGGACGTCGCCCGGATGCGCCGCTAGCGGTACTGCACCACCACCGGGGCGTGGTCGCTGAACCGCTCGGCGTAGGACGCCGCCCGGTCGACCGCGGCCTCCGCGGCGCGCTCGGCGAGGTCCGGGGTGGCGAGCTGGTAGTCGATCCGCCAGCCGGTGTCCTTGTCGAAGGCCTGCCCGCGCCAGGACCACCAGGCGTACGGCCCGCTCTGGTCCGGGTGCAGCGCGCGGACGACGTCGACCCACCCGAGCTCGTCGAACCAGCGGTCGAAGTAGGCGCGCTCCGCCGGGAGGAAGCCCGCCTTCTTCGCGTTGCCCTTCCAGTTCTTCAGGTCCGCCTCGCGGTGCGCGACGTTGAGGTCGCCGCAGACCAGGGCGGTGGCACCGGCCTCGCGCAGGGCCGCCATCCGGGCCGTCATGGCGTCGAGGAAGGCGTACTTGTCGTCCTGCTTGGGGGTGTCGGCCTCCCCGGAGTGCACGTACGCGCTGACCACCGTGACCGGCCCGTCGGGGGTCTGCACGTCCAGCTCCACCCAGCGCCCCGTGCCGTCGAAGCGCGGGTGCAGGGTGGCCCGCTGCTCGCCCACCGGCAGGCGGGTGGCCACCGCGACGCCGGCGCGGCCCTTGGTGCCGGCGTCGGTGGGCTCGCAGTGGGCGACGTGCCAGCCGTCGCCGAGCGCCTCGTCGAGCAGCGCGCCGAGCGTGGCGTCGTCGGCCCGCACCTCCTGGAGGCAGAGCACGTCCGGGTTCCGCTGCGCGAGCCACGGGGTCATCCCGCGGCGCACGGCGGCCCGGATGCCGTTGACGTTGACGGTCGCGACGGTCAGCACGCCCGACATCCTGCCGACTCCCGGTGGTCGCGGTCGCCGGGGCCCTCCCTGGGGGCGCCAGGTGGTGTCCTCCTACCGGGCCGGGGGCAGGTCGCGCAGCACCAGGGCGGTGGCGACGGCGGCCGTGGCGGCCTCGTGGCCCTTGTCCTCGCGCGAGCCGGGCAGCCCGGCGCGGTCCAGCGCCTGGGCGTCGTCGTCACAGGTGAGCAGCCCGAACCCGACCGGGACGCCGGTCTGCTCGGCCACCGCCGACAGCCCCGCCGTGGCCGCCGAGCACACGTAGTCGAAGTGCGGGGTCCCGCCGCGCACGACGACCCCGAGGGCGACGACGGCGTCGTAGCCCTGCTGCGCGGCGCGGCGCACGACCACCGGCAGCTCGAAGCTGCCCGGCACCCGCACCACCACCGGGTCGGCCACCCCCGCCTCGGCGAGCGCCCGCAGGGCGCCGGCCACGAGGCCGTCCATGACCTCGGCGTGCCAGGACGCCGCCACCACCGCCACGCGCAGCCCCTGCGCGCCCTCGACGTGCAGGTCCGGTGCTCCGCTGCCGCTCATCGCTCTCCCTCGTCCGGTGCTGTGGTCGTGCCGGTGGTCGTGCTCGGCAGGCCGCCCAGGTCGTGGCCCATCCGGTCGCGCTTGGTGCGCAGGTAGCGCAGGTTCTCGGCCGTCACCGGCACCGGGGCGGCCACCCGCTCCAGCACCGGGACGCCGTGCGCCTCCAGCGCCGCCTGCTTGTCGGGGTTGTTGCTGACCAGCCGCACCGAGCGCACGCCGAGGTCGCGCAGCACCGCGGCGCCGGTGCCGTAGTCGCGGGCGTCCACGGGCAGCCCCAGGGCGAGGTTGGCGTCGACGGTGTCGGCGCCGGCGTCCTGCAGCGCGTAGGCGCGCAGCTTGTCGGTCAGCCCGATCCCCCGGCCCTCGTGGCCGCGCAGGTAGACCACGACGCCCCGCCCCGCGGCGACCACGGCGTCCAGCGCGGCGTCCAGCTGCTCCCCGCAGTCGCAGCGGGTGGAGCCGAGCGCGTCCCCGGTCAGGCACTCGGAGTGCAGCCGCACGAGGACGCCGTCCTGCCCCGCGACGTCGCCGGCCACGAGGGCCACGGTCTCCACCCCGTCGGCGACCGAGCGGTAGCCGACCGCCTGGAACGTCCCGTGCCGCGTGGGCAGGCGCGCGGACGCCGTCCGCTCGACGAGCACCTCGGTGCGCCGGCGGTGGTCGGCGAGCTCGGCGACGGTGACGAGCACCAGGTCGTGCTCGTCGGCGAAGGCGCGCAGCGCCGGGCCCCGGGCCATCGACCCGTCGTCGGCGACGAGCTCGGCGATGACGCCGACGGGCGCGCACCCGGCCAGGCGGGCCAGGTCGACGGCGGCCTCGGTGTGCCCGCGCCGGGCCAGCACCCCGCCGGGCGCCGCGCGCAGCGGGAAGACGTGCCCGGGCCGGGTGAGGTCGCCCGGGCCGGTGGCCGGGTCGGCCAGCAGGCGCAGGGTGCGGGCGCGGTCGGCGGCGGAGATGCCGGTGGTGACGCCGGTGCGGGCGTCGGTGGACACGGCGTAGGCGGTGCCCTTGGGGTCCTGGTTGTCCGCGACCATCGGCGGCAGCTCCAGGCGCTCGAGGTGCTCGGCGGTCATCGGGGCGCACACCACGCCGCTCGTGTGCCGCACGACGAAGGCCAGCAGCTCCGGCGTCGCGTGCTCGGCGGCCAGCACCAGGTCGCCCTCGTCCTCGCGGTCGGCGTCGTCGACGACGAGCACCGCCTGCCCGGCGGCGACCGCGGCGACCGCCCGCTCGACGGCGGTCGGACCCGTGGCCGGACCCGCGCTCACGAGCGGGCCTCCAGCAGGCGCTCGACGTGCTTGGCGACCACGTCGACCTCGAGGTTGACCGGGTCGCCGACCGCGGCGCGCCCCAGCGTGGTCGCCTCCAGCGTCGTCGGGATGAGGCTGACCGTGAAGGAGCCCGGCTCGACCGAGGCGACGGTCAGGGAGACGCCGTCCACGGCGATCGAGCCCTTCTCCACGACGTAGCGGGCGACCTGCTCGGGCAGGGCGATCCGCACGACCTCCCACCGCTCGCCGGGGGTGCGCTCCAGGACGGCGGCCGTGGCGTCGACGTGGCCCTGCACCAGGTGGCCGCCCAGGCGCGCGGACAGGGTCAGCGGGCGCTCGAGGTTGACCCGGCTGCCCGCCTCCAGGGCGCCGAGGCCGGTGCGGCGCAGCGTCTCGAGCATGACGTCGGCGGTGAAGCGGCCGCCCTCGCGCGCGGTGACGGTGAGGCAGACGCCGTTGACGGCGATCGAGTCGCCCAGCGCCGCGTCGGAGGCCACCAGCGGCCCGTCCACGGTCAGCCGCGCGTCGTCCGCGCCGTGCTCGACCGCGACGACCTCGCCCAGCTCCTCGATGATCCCGGTGAACATCAGCTCTCCCTCAGGGTGCGTGCGGTGATCCGGACGTCGGCGCCCACGGCGCGCACGTCGTCGAGCTCCAGGCGCAGCGCGCCGGAGATGGTCGGAATGCCGAGGTCGCCGACGGCGGCGGGCCCCGCACCGAGCAGCGCGGGCGCGACGTAGGTGACGACGCGGTCGACGAGGCCGGCCCGCAGCGCCGCAGCGGCGAGCGTCGGGCCGCCCTCGAGGAGCGCGCTGCGGACCCCGCGCTCCAGCAGCGCCGCCAGCAGGGCGGCGAGGTCCAGGTGGCCGTCGGCGCCGCGACCGACCTCCGCCGCGGTGGCCACCCAGGTGGGCGCCGCGCCGTCGAGGACGCGGGCGGTGGGGGGCGTGCGCCCGGCGGTGTCGGCCACCACGCGCAGCGGCTGGGCGGCGGCCAGCGCGCCGCTCGCGTCCCGGACGGTCAGGTGCGGGTCGTCGGCGAGCACGGTGCCGACCCCGACGAGGACGGCGTCCACCCGCGCCCGCAGCGCGTGGACGTCGGCGCGCGCCGCCTCGCCGGTGATCCAGCGGCTGGAGCCGTCGGCGGCGGCCACCCGGCCGTCCAGCGTCGTGGCGGTCTTGAGGGTCAGGTGCGGGCGGCGGTGGCGGGCGACGGTGAGCCACCGCTCGTTGCCGCGCTCGGCCTCGGCGGCGAGCAGGCCGCCCTCGACGTCGACGCCGGCGGCGCGCAGCTCATCGGCGCCCCCGCCGGCCACGGGGTCGGGGTCGGCGACCGCGAAGACCACCCGGGCCACCCCGGCGTCCAGCAGCGCCCGCGTGCACGGGCCGGTGCGCCCGGTGTGCCGGCACGGCTCCAGGGTCACCACGGCGG